>JBIIUD010000273.1:0-4917 GCA_044340175.1 Verrucomicrobiaceae bacterium | reverse complement strand
CTTCTGCGATGAAGACCGCGAGTTGCTGCTCGAACCGCCGACCTTTCCTGAGCCCGTTATCTCGATGGCCGTTGAGCCGAAGACCAAGGGCGACCAAGAGAAAATGGCCAATGCGCTGTCCCGTCTATCTGAAGAAGACCCAACGTTCTTTGTCAAGACTGACGAAGAGACTGGACAGACCATCATCGCAGGCATGGGTGAGCTCCACCTTGAAATTCTTTGCGATCGCTTGAAGCGTGAGCACAAAGTGGAGACCAACACCGGTAAACCACAGATCGCTTATCGCGAAACTCTGACCCTGCCAGCCGACGGTGAAGGCAAACTCGTCAAGCAGTCCGGTGGTCGCGGTCAATACGGGCACGTGATTCTCAAAATCCAGCCTGGTGAAAAGGGCAAGGGTGTGACTGTGGAAAACAAAGTCGTTGGTGGCACAATTCCGAAGGAATACATCAATGCTTGTAAATCCGGCTGTATTGAAGCCACGCTGAACGGCATCATCGCGGGCTATCCTGTGATCGACATTCACATCGATCTGCTTGATGGTTCCAGCCACGACGTTGACTCGAACGAAAACGCTTTCAAAATGGCGGCTATCTTTGCCGTCAAGGATGCGCTGAAAAAAGCCAAGTGCGTGCTGCTTGAACCAATCATGGCGGTCGAAGCTTCGACACCTGAAGATTATCAAGGCGACATCATGGGTGACTTGAACCGCCGCCGGGGTCGCATCCAAGGAATGGACACTCGCGGGGCAACAGCCATCCTGCGTGCGGAAGTTCCTCTCGCGGAAATGTTTGGCTACTCAACCGCCATCCGCACCCTCTCATCCGGACGCGCTTCCTACTCGATGCAGCCCTCGCACTTTGAGCAAGTGCCGCAGCAGATTGTGGAAACGATCGTCGAACAGCGCGGAGGCGCCAAGTAACACCCCTTTTAATTACCAACCGTCTCACGGAGCAACCAAATGGACAATCAACGAATCAGAATCCGCCTTCGGGCCTACGACTACCGCGTGCTTGACAAAAGCACCGCCGATATCGTGGAAACCGCAAAACGCACCGGAGCCAAAGTGGCCGGACCTATTCCTCTTCCAACACGGATCGAGAAGTACAGCGTGAACCGTTCTCCCCACGTGGACAAGAAGTCCATGGAACAATTCGAAATCCGGACCCACAAGCGTCTCTTGGACATCGTTGACCCAACCTCCCGCACCGTGGACGAGCTCAAGAAGCTCAACCTGCCTTCCGGCGTGGACATCACCATCCGCATTTAGTTTATTCGCACCCCGCAACCCATTAGGAGGACATCATTATGAGTCTTGGATTGATTGGCAAAAAACTGGGCATGACCCAGGTCTATAACGAAAAGGGAGACGCTGTCTCGGTGACGGTCGTCAGCGTGCAGGGCAACGCCATCGTGCAGGTGAAGACCGCCGCTGGTAAGGAAGGTTATTCCGCTGTTCAAATCGGTTTTGAGGACCAAAAAGAACAGCGCCTGAACAAGCCTTTGCAAGGGCACTTCAAAAAGGCGGGTGTGTCCGCCAAACGCATTTTGCGTGAGTTCCGCATTGAAGGTGATGAACAACTGCCAGCAGCTGATGCTGCCCTCAGTGCGGATCTCTTTACTAACGGTCAATTCGTTGACGTCATCGGCACCACCCGGGGCAAGGGTTTCCAGGGCGCCGTGAAACGCCACGGTTTCTCGGGCCAAATGCAAAGCCACGGTCACATGATGCACCGCCGGACCGGCTCCATCGGTTGCCGTTCCACACCAGGTCTCGTTTGGAAAAACCAAAAGATGCCCGGTCATGATGGTCAAGTGCGTCGCACGACTCAAAACCTTGTTGTCGTGCAAAGCCGTCCCGAAGAGGGCTTGCTCTTGATCAAGGGCAGCATCCCAGGCTCCAAAGGCAGTATCGTCATCGTGCGCCCCGCCAAGAAAAAGCCTGTGAAGGCCGCCTAACCCACTGGCGCATCATTTTAATTCAGGAGGATTCCATACATGTCCGCTACACAACTCTCCCTTGAGTCCGCCAAACAGGCGAATTTAAATCTGGTCGAAGGTCGCCAAGGCAGTCAAGCCTTGCACCAGACCGTGGTCGCTTACCGCGCCAACCGCCGTTCCGGCACAGCTTGCACCAAAAACCGTTCTGAGGTTTCGGGTTCAGGTAAAAAACTCTGGCGCCAAAAAGGCACCGGCCGTGCCCGTATGGGTTCCGTCCGCTCACCCATCTGGGGTGGTGGTGGTGTCGTCTTTGGTCCACGTCCACGGGATTACTCCAAAAAAATCCTCAAGAACGTCAAAAGGCTCGCTCTGCGCACAGCTCTCACCGGCCGTATTCGTGACGGTGCTGTTTTTACAGTCGGCGCCTTTTCGGTCGCTGATGGTAAGACCAAGTCCTTTGTGAGCGCAGTCACCGCTCTCTCGGATGCCCGTAAGATTTTGATCATCGGTGCTTTCGACGAATCCACTTTCCGCGCGGGACGCAATGTCGCCCGTGTGCAGTTAATTTCCGCCGAGGATGTCAACGCTGAGCACTTGCTCGGTTACGACGCCATCCTCCTCACGCCAGACGCAGTTGAAACCCTTGCCCGGAGGACAGCATGAAAGACCAGTATTCCGTTATCAAAACCATTCGCTTGAGCGAAAAGGCCACTCGCCTCGGTGACACCAACAATGAGTATGTTTTCATTGTGGATCCCAAGGCCAACAAACTCGAGATCAAAAGCGCTGTTCAGCGTCTCTTTGGTAAGACGGTTGTCGCTGTCCGCACCGCCAACTTTGCCGGCAAAAACAAACGTGAACGTCGTGCGGACTTTGGTCGCACCAATCACTGGAAGAAAGCTTTTGTCCGCCTGAAAGCCGGAGAACGCATCGACCTCGTCTAACAACCCTTTTCACTGGAACTCCAACCCCTCACTTTTAGACCGCCATGGCGCTGAAAACCTTCAAGCCCAACACGCCGTCCAACCGGTACAAGCAATGGTCCTCCTTCGAGGATGTGACCAAAGACACTCCGGAAAAAAGCCTCACTGTCGCTTTGCGCCGCAGTGGTGGTCGGAACAACACCGGTCGTATCACGACCCGTCACATCGGAGGTGGTGCCCAACGCCGCTACCGTTTGGTCGATTTCAAACGTGGTCGCCACGATGAAGCCGCTAAGGTGATCGGGATTGAATACGATCCGAATCGTTCCTCACGGATTGCCCTCATCGAATACCCCGATGGTCAGCGTAGCTACATCCTCGCTCCCTCCCAACTTGCAGTTGGTGCCTCCGTAATGGCGGGCGAAAAAGCCGCACCAGATGTGGGTAACGCTCTCCCTCTTCGCAAGATCCCTCTGGGAACTTCCATCCATAACATCGAACTGATTCCAGGTCGTGGTGGCAAGGTGGCGCGCGCTGCTGGTCAAGAAGCAGTCCTGTCCAACCGTGAAGCTGGTTACGCCCTGGTGCGGATGCCCTCAGGTGAAATCCGCCGCATTCACGCCGAGTGCTACGCTACGATCGGTAAGGTCGGCAACAGCGAGCACATGAACATTCAAGGCGGCAAAGCCGGCCGGACTCGCTGGCTGGGCACTCGCCCGACCGTTCGCGGCATGTGTATGAACCCGATCGATCACCCGAACGGTGGTGGTGAAGGCCGAAGCAAATCCGGTGGTGGTCGCCAGCACTTGAAGAGCCCCTGGGGCCACGTCAAAGGCCAGAAAACACGGAACAAGAAGAAGGCCACCAATAAACTTATCGTTCAAAGCCGTCACGCTAAGAAGTAACACGCTGACAGCGCATCACTAATTCACTCACTATCCGAACACCATGGGACGCTCACTCAAAAAAGGACCTTTTGTCCAACAAGCCTTGTTAGAAAAGGTGGACAAAGCCAACGAGACTAACAGTAAGAAGCCGATCAAGACTTGGGCGCGCAGCTCGATGATCACTCCTGACTTGGTCGGACACAACTTCCTCGTCCACAACGGCAAGGACTTCGTTAGCGTTTACGTGACCGAAAACATGGTAGGCCATCGCCTGGGTGAGTTTGCGCTCACTCGTGTGTTCAAAAGCCACGGCGCGCACACGGTCAAAGTCTCGAAATAATCACACAGCGGTTCTCAACTCTCAGCACTCTTCATGCATTCCATCCCATCATTTCTCAAGCTTGTCTCTGCCCGGTTCGCCGTGGTCGGAGCACTGGCTTGTGGTTTGGTGAATGGCGTCGCTCAAGACGCGTTGGAGTTTCAAGAATTGCAGACCAACCTGCGCACGGCCTACGCCAAGATCCAGGCTTTGGAAGCCCAGACTACCGCAGGGGGTGCTCCTGCCGTTGCCTTGCAATCATCGACTGCCTCTGCCCAGGCCGAAGCAGTTGCCCTCAAAGAGCGCTACCTGCAACTGCGTGGTCTTTTGGAGGCTCTAGACCTCAGCGCGATCGAAGAGGGTGGCGATGAAAAAGCCAACCGTTTGATCGCTGCTCTAAACGATCTGCGAATCATCAAAGACGAGCAAAAGCGACTCGCTGATGCCCTCTTCAAATTGCTCGAAGCCTCCATGGAGTTTAGTCAGGTGGCCACTCCTGGAAATCCCGAGTCCGTGCAGAAACTTGGCTCTGCCATGCAATCTGCCGAGTCGGCCTTGAAATCCTCCATCGCCCAAGCTGGGGAACCCGATAAGAAGGAACTTACGGAAGCTAGCGTGGTCAGCATCAAAACTGAACTGGGTGTGGTTGTTCTGGACGTAGGCACCAAAGACGGCGCCAAACCTGGTATGCCGTTCAACATTTTTCGCGCTGACAAACCCATTGCCCGTGTCCTCGTGACCGACGTTCGCTCCACCGTTTCAGGTGCAGTGATCCGCGAACTTTTTAGTCCCTCAGATAAGCTCATGATCGGCGACCGCGGCCAAGCGGATGCCACCCAATCCTTCT
>JBIIUD010000271.1:0-4953 GCA_044340175.1 Verrucomicrobiaceae bacterium | reverse complement strand
CCAGATATTGATCTCCAGCAATGGCGCTGGCCGTCAATGAAGCAAAAACAAAGGCGATGTATCTAGGATTCATAATGGCAAAGGCGGGTCAAGGAAGTTTGCGAACCCAAATGTTGCGCAGGCGCAGCGGGGGTTCGTTCTTGTGATCTTGCAGACGCAGCGGCGCGGCGGCGGGGAACTGCCCCTCATAACTCGTCGTGGCTTTGTGCTTGGTCGGCCCCTGCAGGGCGGTGTGATTTTGCACGCACACGCCGTTCACAAAGGTCGTGATGTAGGCGGGCTCCACCACTTTGCCACCTTCCAGCTTGGGTGCGGTGAACACGATGTCATAGCTCTGCCACTCCCCGGCAGGGCGAATCGCGTTCACCAGCGGGGGTGTCTGGCCATAAATCGCACCGGTGATGCCGTCCGCATACGTCGGGTTGTTGTAGCAATCCACCATTTGGCTCTCATACCGATCCATGAAGAACACCCCGCCATTGCCTTTCTTTTGACTGTTACCCTTCGTGTGCGGCTCACTCTTCCACTCGATGTGAAACTGGCAGGAGCCGAATTCTTGCTTGGTCCAGGAGTCACCACCGTCCACCAGCAGTTCACCATTCTCGATTTTCCAAACGCAAGGGCCTTTTTCGCCCGTGGGTTTGCCGTCAGGTCCTTTCACCACACCCACAAAAGCATCGGTGTTGGTACCATCAAAAAGGACGATGGCATCAGCCGGGGCATCGCCCACTTTCTTGCCCGGTGCCACCACCTCAGGCGCTGGCCGATCAATGTCATGAACCTTCCACTTCGAACCAGGGATCACCGGCGTGTCGGAATACCCCACCGGCGATGGCTTTTCTGCCGCTTGGGCTTGGCTGATAGCGGGTGTGATCGCAATGACGGTGATGACGGACAACAAGGCTGATTTCATTGGTAACAACAAGGGAAGATTTATTCCGGGTGATCGCCGGACGTAGGGAACGCGATCTTAGCAGGCCTCTTTCACCGCGCAAAGACTAAAGCGCCGCATGGCTACGAATCGGTCAAGGGGTGGAGCATAGCGGATTCGAACCGCTGACCTTCTCATTGCGAACGAGACGCTCTACCAACTGAGCTAATGCCCCTGAACCCTGTGAACCTTTAAAATGTTATCCAACCACAGCGCTGTGTCGAGCGCGAATTGCAAGCGTGGCTTGGGCCTCCCCTAAACCAGCGCAAAACGACGTCTTGAATCCTCAGTAGGTTTCTGATTTTCTCAACTCCGGCACAACTTTCGCGATTCCTCTGCGTTCACTCCCTGACCGTTTGTTTTTTCCCAGCACTGCCACCGCCCCCAACCCATGCCCTCTCCCAGTCTGATCGATCTTCTCACTCAATCCGCCACCGAGGCAGGCTGCACCGATACACCGCGTCTTCGAGTCGCCCTCGATGATGCGATGGAACGTCGCCAATCCCTGGTCCCAGCCGTCCTCGAGGCGGGTGTGGTTGATGAGGAGCGCTTCTTCGAGACCCTTGCGGGCCGCATTCATCTGCCTTTTTACAGCGAATCCACCATTGAGGCCCAAGAAGGTCTGCACAATCGCTTCCCGCCTCGGCTCGCTCTGCGCCATCGCATTTACCCGCTCCATGTCTCCAGCATCGAGGCCACTCTGCTGACTTTTGACCCTTTTGATCTTGATGCCAGACAGGCCGTGGGTCATGAATTGCGCAAGCGCGTTCATTGGCAGATCGCCAGCCGGCATCGCATCCTGGAAGCGATTCATCAAGGTTATGGCGTGGGGGCGGAGAACTTTGAGCAACTCCTCGAAGGCCGTGGTGAAATGGATGACGATGATCTCAAACAAGAGGTCAACGTGCTCGACGAAGCCGACGAGGAAGCCACCGTCCTCAATTTCGTGAACCAGATTTTCCGTGAAGGGCTCAAGGAACGCGCGACCGATATCCACGTGGAACCTCTGGAGCGCGACCTGCGCATCCGCTATCGAGTCGATGGCAAACTGCTCGAAGTCCCTGTCCCCCCCAACATGCGCGTGCTTCAGGCCTCTCTCATTTCGCGCCTGAAAATCATGGCCAATCTCGACATCGCTGAGCGTCGCCTGCCTCAGGATGGACGGATCAATCTGGAACTCGATGGCAGTCCTATCGATGTCCGGGTCGCCACCATCCCCAGTGTCAACGGCGAGTCCGTCGCGCTGCGGCTGCTTACCCGCGCGAAGTTTGATATGAACGCGCTCGGCCTCGACCACGCCACAGAAGCCACCATTCGCGATCTTTTGGCCAAGCCCAATGGCATCATCCTCGTGACCGGCCCCACCGGCTCCGGCAAGTCTTCGACCCTTTACACCTTCCTTAAGGAACTCAACACCAAGGAACGCCGCATCGTCACCATCGAAGACCCCGTCGAAAACAAACTCGACGGCATCATTCAGATCGCGGTCAAACCCGAGATTGACCTCACCTTCGCCGCAGGTCTGCGCTCCATCCTTCGGGGTGATCCCAATGTCATCATGGTCGGGGAAATGCGCGACCATGAAACAGTCGAGATCGCCATCCGCGGAGCCTTAACCGGTCACCTGGTCTTCTCCACCCTGCACACCAACGACGCCGTCGGTGGCATCTCTCGTTTGCTCGACATGGGCATTGAGCCGTTCATGGTCGCCTCCTCTGTGCGTGCTTTCCAAGCTCAGCGCTTGGTCAGAACCCTTTGTCCCTTCTGCAAGCAACCTAACCACTACGAGGACAGTTATTTGACGGCTATCGGTTTCCCACTGGAGAACAAGGACAAACTGTTCCGCGCCGTCGGCTGCCGCTCCTGCCGTAACACCGGGTTCTCCGGGCGTCTCGCCATCATGGAAATCTGTCTCATGACGGAGCGACTCCAAAACAAAATCAACGAGCGTGCCAACGCCATGGAACTCAAAGCCCAGGCTCTCGCTGACGGCATGATTCCGATGCGCCAGTACGGCTATCGCAAAGCCGCTGAAGGCATCACCACGCTGGAAGAAGTCCTCACCGTCACGGCTGCGAGCGAGTAGTGCCGTTAGCACCACCTTCTCCGTTGCCCGCCACCGTTGGCAGGGCATCGACTCACCCAATGATGACCGCACTCAACCGAGCGGATCATTTTCCCCGTCCACCATATCCAGTGCCCGCACCCGCCGCCGGTCGCGCTCAGCTTGCACCGCTGTGCGCAGCTTTTCCCGCACGGCTTCAACTTCAGGGATGGCCCGCATAGCCACGGTGGGGGAAGTCACATCAGAGGTTTGCAGAGTCAGATTGCCCAGTTTGAACAAACGCAAAAACAATGGCTGATCCATGCTGTAGTCACGCACGCGGAAGAGCTCCAATTCATCGAGTTTGCGATTCAGCACGCCACTCCGAATTTTGAAACGCTGCGTCGTCAGCTCATACTCCGTGCACTTGGTCACCCACCAGCGCACCAGCCACATGACCAGCGGAACGATCAAACCCACGGCCGCCAGCCCTGCTGTGATGACCGATGCCACCACAATCCCTGCCGCCAGCACCACACAGAAAAAGTAGAACCAAAAATGCACCCACTGAGAAGTGTGCCCTTTCCACAGGACGGTTTCAGTTCCAGCAGGCGTTGCAGAGGATTCGTCAGTAGGCATAGCGCGCTAAGCATAACGGCATTATCACAACTCGCAACACCCCTGCTCTCCTCGCTCGACATTCGGTCTGGGGACGAGTAGGAAAACGGCAACGCTTTCTCTCCATGCCTCCTCCCCGCCGCTCACGCCCCGACTCCCGGCCCTCCACCCGGCCCACGGGCCCACGCCGTCCCGCCGCCGACACCTCCTGGGACAAGTCGGCCGCATGGTATGACCGGCTCATTGGAGAAAAAGGCTCAGACCTTTATCAACAGGTCGTCATCCCCCGCTCGCTTGAACTCCTGAATCCCCTCAAAGACGAAACCCACCTCGACCTCGGCTGCGGTCAGGGCGTCTTCACCCGTGCTGTCGCCGCAAAAGGTGCGCGGGCTACCGGCATCGATGCCGCACCCGCGTTGATCGACAAGGCCAAAACCTATCCGGGTCCACGTTGTCGTTATCTCGTGCGTGATGCCGCTGCTCTCGACGGACTCGGCCCGTTCGACTCCGCTTCCGCCATTCTCTGCCTGCAAAACATCGAGCACCTGCCCGCCACGGCCGTCGCCACAGCTGCCGTTCTCAGGCCTGGCGGGCGCTTTCTTTGGACGCTGAATCACCCCTGCTTTCGCATTCCCCGCCAGACCGCCTGGGGTTTCGATGAAGAACGGAAAATCCAATATCGCCGCCTGGATGCCTACACCAGTCCTTTGCGCATCCCCATCGTCATGCACCCAGGTCAAAAAGAAAGCGAGCACACCGTCTCCTTTCATCGCAGCCTAGAGGAACTCATGAAAGCTGGCTTCGAGGCAGGTCTCCGACTCCGTGGTTTCCAGGAGTGGCATTCCCACAAGCAAAGCCAACCCGGCCCGCGCGCCCGCGCCGAGAACCGCGCCCGCAATGAGTTCCCCCTCTTCCTCGCCATGCTCTGGGAGAAACCCTGAACCGCCAATCGCTTCCCCACCTGCAGCTCGTTTTTTCGTCAAAAAAAATGCCTGTCGCACTTCCGCACGACAGGCATTCGAACTCGTCTTCAGATCCTGTTCACTTGCCCTTCAGATCATTGAACATCGCAAAGCCCTGCTCGGCATTCAGGCCTTCATGCACAACGCCGCGCACCGCTTTCATCATGGCAATCGGATCGTCACTCTGGAAAATGTTGCGGCCCATGTCCACGCCATTGGCACCTTGTTGAATCGCATTGTAGCACATGCTCAAGGCATCCAACTCAGGCAATTTCTTGCCACCGGCAATCACGATCGGCACTGGGCAGCAGCTGGTCACGGTATCGAACTCGGTGTCGGTGTAGTAGCACTTCACCACGTTCGCGCCAAGTTCCGCCATGATGCGCGTGGCGAGGCGG
>JBIIUD010000269.1:0-4954 GCA_044340175.1 Verrucomicrobiaceae bacterium | reverse complement strand
AATTCGCGATCACGATCCACCTGGTAGCCGTTGGTGTCCGCAAAACGGGCCGCATCCAGCCACGCGACTGCCATGTGCTCACCGTAGTGCGGCGATTGAAGCAGGTGGTCGATGTAGTCAGACAGTTCGGATTGGTCTAGCAAGTCCGGCTGCTTTGGTGGCAGCCCAGTGAGATCTAAAGCCAGCCTTCTCATCAAGGTCTCCCGGGAAGCCTTTGGCGCAGGCTGAAGGCCGTGTGTTTTTAGCTCCGCCCGAATGAAGTCATCGATAGCATTGCCGACCTTCGGCTTCACGGGCGGTACAAAAGCCCAATGCGGCTCATACTTCGCCCCTTCGGCGATCCATTGCTTCATCGTCTCCTTTTGCTTCACCGTGAGCTTCTTGTGAGACTCTGCTGGTGGCATCAAGTCATCGGCATCGGTGGTGTTGATGCGTTCGATCAGCGTTTGCGGCCCCAGCTTGATCAGTTCCTCGCGCACATCGAGCCGAAGATCGGCCTTGCGATTGTTTTTGTCCGGTCCGTGGCAGTAGAAGCAGTTGTCGCTGAGGATCGGGCGGATGTCGCGGTTGAACGACAATTCCGCTGAACGCGCGTCAGTGAGGACTGCTAAGGAAAGCAGCACCAACAAGATCGAAGAGCCATGGCGAATGGGCTGTGGACATGACCCCACCGTGGAGGCTTGGGCGACCGTTCGCGGGGAACTGCGGTGGGTTTGGGGTTGGGCAGAGATCATAGCGTCAAAACAGACGGGAAACTACGCACTTCATCAGCCAGTTATTGGCAGGAATGTGTCTGAGCGAACAAAGGAGAGTCAAGGGCTCCATTGACGAGCAGATTCAGTTCGCACAAAAAGCTCCTTGCTGCTGTAAAGGCTTTGTTGGCGGCGGATCTTATTGTAGAAGAGAAAGTGGGGCTCATGGTTGTGTCAGGACTTGTGTTGCCGGGGCCTTGGGGATCAAGCCAGCACCGCATTGACCACCTTACCTGCCACGTCGGTGAGGCGGTAGTCGCGTCCGGCGTGGTGGTAGGTGAGTTGTTCGTGATTGATGCCAAGCAGGTGCAGGATGGTGGCTTGGAGATCGTGAACGTGGACGGGGTTGTCGATGATGTTGTAGCCGAAGTCGTCGGTGGCTCCGTGGACATGGCCTCGCTTCACACCGCCACCAGCCATCCAGAGACTGAAGGCATTTGGATGATGATCGCGGCCTTCCTTGCCTGCGGTGCTGCCGCGTCGCACCTCGCCCATCGGAGTGCGACCGAATTCACCAGCCCAGACAACGAGCGTGTCATCAAGGAGGCCACGTTGTTTGAGGTCCTTGAGCAGCCCGGCCGCTCCAAGATCGGTCATGCCGCAGTTGTTTGCCAGACGACCGTTCAAGTCGCTGTGATGATCCCAAGTGCTGTGCACGAGATGCACGAAACGCACACCGCGCTCGACCATGCGACGTGCAAGCAGGCAGTTCGTGCCAAAGGCGCGTGTCTTCTCCGCATTTAGGCCGTACATCTCCCGTGTGGCGGCACTTTCTCCGCCGAAATCGAGCAACTCCGGGGCGGCGGTTTGCATGCGGAAGGCCATCTCATACGACGCGATGCGCGAGGCGATTTCCGCATCGCCGGTGCTCTGCTGATGCATTTGATTCAAATCGCGCAAAACATCCAGCCGCGCTCGCTGTGTGGCGGCGCTGATGCCAGGAGGTCGGTTGAGATGCAGGATGGGATCGCCAGAGTTGCGAAACGACACGCCGCGATAGGTCGAGGGCATGAAGCCACTGCCCCACAACGATGCACCCGCGCCTTCCAAACCATGCCCGTCATCGGAAATGAGCACCATGTAGCCCGGCAAATTCTGGCACGCGCTGCCGAGACCGTAGTTCACCCATGAACCCATGCTAGGATTGCCAAAGAGCGGTGTGCCGCAGTGGAAAAGGAGTTGGGCCGGGTCGTGGTTCGCCTGCTCGCCGTGCATCGATCGGATGAGGCAAATCTCATCCGCCATCGCAGCGGTGTGGGGCAGCAGTTCAGAGAACTCGATGCCGCTCTGCCCGTGGCGCTGAAACTTGCGCGGACTCGCCATCACGGTTTCCAGCACGCCGCCGGTCGCGCTTTTTTTGGCCTGCATGAGCGATGCTGGCATGGGTTGCCCGTGGAGCGCGGCCATCTTCGGCTTCGGATCAAACAGATCGAGGTGTGACGGGCCGCCCATCATGAAGATGAAGATGACGTTCTTCGCGCGCGGGGCGAGGTGCGGCAGCGGCGCGGCGGCGTGCCCGTCACGCGCCAGCAAATCCCACAGCGCCATCGCGCCGAAACCATGCGCACTGTGGGCGAGAAAATCACGACGGGAGAAGCCGTCGGATGGAAATGAGGTGCTCATGGGATCATTCACGGTTGATGGTTTCGTCAAGATTCAGCAGCACGCTGGCGAGTGCGCTCCAGGCAGCGCGGTCGGCATCGCCATCCTCTCCGGTGAGTGCGTGCATGGCTGCGGAGTCCTTCTCAAAGAGCGCCTTTTGTTGCTGGAGATAGGTGAGCAGGCGCTTGGATTCAGAGGGCGCGGGCGGGCGCGAGAGCACGAGCGTGAAGGCGTGGGGTAGTCGCTGCTCGTCGCCGCCGCGTGCTTCGCGATGGACACGCGCGGCGAGTGCTTGCGCGGCATCAAGGAAGGCCGGATCATTGAGGAGATTGAGCGCCTGAAGTGGCGTGTTCGAGCGCTCGCGGCGGGCGCAACTTCGACTGGTATCCGGCAGGTCAAAGGTGACGAACTGGGCGAAGGGCGAAGTGCGCTGAATGAAGGTGTAGAGTCCGCGCCGGTAGCGATCCGCCCCGAGGCTGGTCTCCCAGAGGTTCTTGTAGCCTTCCGTGGACACGCTGGAGGGCTGCGGCGGCTTCACGCTAGGGCCACCGACTTTGCGGTTGAGCAAGCCACTCGCCGCGAGCGCAGCATCACGCACCGCCTCGCCAGACAAACGCAAACGTAACTGTCTTGCGACAAGCTTGTTCAAGGGATCGCGCGTGGCCAGTTCGGGCCGTGCGACTGAACTCTGCCGATAGGTTTGCGACAGCACGATCTGCCTCAGCATCGCCTTCACGCTCCATCCCTCGCGCATGAACTCCAGCGCCAGCCAGTCGAGCAGTTCGGGATGTGACGGACGCTCACCGCGCACGCCGAAGTTCTCCGAAGTAGCCACGATGCCGCGACCGAACAACTCCTGCCAAAGCCGATTCACCACGACGCGTGCGGTCAGCGGATGCTGCGGAGAGACGAGCCAGCGCGCGAGGTCGAGGCGATTGGCATCGTTCAGCTTCGCTAGACCGGGCATGGCGGCTGGCGTACCCGTTTGCACCTCGTCGCCTTTGCGATGAAACTCGCCACGCACATGGATGTGGGTGGCGCGCGGTAGCACCGCCTGCATCATCGCGGGTGCACGAGTGATCGCAGGCAGGTCTTTTTGCAAGGCATCGAGCTTCGTCCTCAATTCGTCCAATTTCAGTTCCTTGAACTGCGCCGCATAGATGGTCGGCCTGTTCTTCAGGAAGTAGTCGAGCAACCGATCGCGCTGGTCCTGCGTGCGTTGTGCGCGCGGCGTCTTGATGATGTTCAATCCTTCCAGTTGCCCCTCGCCGAGATTTTGTCCCCACTGCAGCCCGAGCAACTCCAGCGTGCGATCCCAGTCAAAATCCACGCCCGGTTTCGCCTCCGTTTCCAGCAACCGCCTTTCCCAATCCGCTTGCAACTCATCCAGCGGCGCGGCCACGGAATCGATCAGTTCCGAACGCCTGCGATCATGCTCCTTCTTTGCGGCTTCGTATGGCGCCTGCTCGCCGGGCAACGGCGCATTGACGTTCACCTCGTCAGCGTTGTTGAAAAAGGCATAGAGCTGGTAAAACTCGCGTTGCGATATCGCATCGAACTTGTGATCGTGGCACTCCGCGCAGGCCACGGTCATTGCCATCCATGTCGTGCCCACGGTGGAGGTGCGATCAATGGCCTGCCGCACGCGATACTCCTCCAGATCAGCGCCGCCCTCGCGATTGCTCAGCGTGTTGCGCAGAAAGCCTGTTCCCGTGCGCTGCGAAGTCGTGGCGTTCGGCAAAAGATCGCCCGCGATCTGTTCGATGGTGAACTCATCAAAGGGCAGGTCGCGATTGAACGCCTCCACCACCCATTGCCGGTAGCGCCACGCAACAGGGCGGAGGAAATCCTGCAAGTAACCATCGCTGTCTGCATAATGCGCGAGGTCAAGCCACCACCGCGCCCATCGCTCGCCGAAGTGCTCCGAAGCCAGCAATCGCTCCACCACACGCTCGTAAGCATCACCCCGCGCATCATTCAAAAACGCGTCCACCTCCAATGGCGAAGGCGGCAAACCCGTGAGATCAAAGCTGACACGCCGGATCAGCGTCGCGCGATCAGCCTCCGGCGCGGGTGTGATTTTTTCCTCCGCCAATCGTGCGCGGATAAAACGATCCACAGGCTGTGCGGAGCCTGACACAGGTGGTGGCTCCACTCGCACCGGAGAAATGTAGGCCCAATGAGGCTCATACCTCGCACCCTGCTCCACCCAGCGCTGCAGCGTTTCCTTCTGCTCCGCCGTCAGATGTTTGCCCGTTTTCTTCGGCGGCATCAGGTCATCGACCTCAGTCGTCATGATGCGAGTGATCAGCCCACTCCTTTCCACCTTGCCCGGTGTGATTGCCCGCTCTCCCGAATCCAACACCGCCATCGCTCCCACCGCCAAATCCAGCCGCAAACCCGCCTTACGCTGCGCCTTGTCGAAGCCGTGACATTGGAAGCAATGGTCCGCAAGGATCGGCAACACATCCTGGTTGAAGCGTACCTCGCCCTGTTCCTCAGCACTCAGCGCAAGCAGCGGTAGAAGGAGCACTGTGAGGAAAAGGATGGAGGCTTTCATTGCGCACATCTCAAATTTAATTCACAAACAAAAACTCATT
>JBIIUD010000270.1:0-4954 GCA_044340175.1 Verrucomicrobiaceae bacterium | reverse complement strand
TGATGACAAGAATCTTGGTATCTGGAATCCTCGATACATTTCGGGTGGCAACAACCCCGTTGGACGCGATATGGCGGACCCCAACGGTAAGGATGACTTTGTCAATCCAGGAACGATGAAACTCCCAGTGGGCCGCCCGGTGATCGTGGATGTGGCAAGTAAGGACGTAATTCACAACCTCGCATTGGTGCCGATGCGTTCCGCTCAGGATGCGACACCCGGGATTAAATCACACATGTGGTTCAAGCCCACCCAGACGGGTGCTTGGGACATCATTTGTGGTCAATTGTGTGGCCCAGGTCATGCTCAAATGAAGGCGCAACTTGAAGTCGTCAGCGACAAGGACTTCGAAGACTGGTCGAAGGAAATGTCCGCCACTGGTGCCAAGAAGGCGGCTGAAACCAGCACCCCCGCGGTGGCTGCCGCGGAAGCCAAGTGATCCACAGTCGCTTCAAGCCGTCCAAGCTGTTCTATGCTTGGACGCTACTAACACTGCTCGTCGGTGTGGTCTTGATTTGGTGGGGCGCTGCGGTGACCACGGAAGACGTGGGTCTCTCTGTGCCCGACTGGCCTCTGGCATTTGGTCGCATCAATCCAGAAGGTTGGCTCAAAGTTCCGGCTTTATTGCTTGAGCATGGTCACCGTTGGTTGGGAGCCACGATTGGGATGCTGGTTCTGATCATGTATTTGTGGGTGTTTGCAAAAGAACGCCCTCGATTGATCGAAGCCATGGGCATCATCTTGGTTGGCCTTGGTTACCTGTACCTCGTGAAAGAGGGGGCTTTGCTCGTGGCTACCGTCATTGGCGTTTTGGGGGGATTGTGGTTGGTGCTGACTTGGCGCGCTATTGGTTGGTCGGCGTTGCGTGGGCTGACGACTTTAGCCCTGCTGTTGGTGGTAGTACAGGCCTCTCTCGGTGGTTTGCGGGTCCTCAAAATGTCTGATCCTTTTGGAGTGGTGCATGGGACCCTGGGACAGTTGTTCTTCTGCGTCCTGGTTTTAATCGCGTTCAGATCTTCTTGGACCTGGCGAAATGGCCAAAGTCTGCTTCGTGAAGGTAAGGCTTTCATGGCGCGGCTGACGAGCACGTTTCTGTTTGTGGCGGTTTTTGGTCAGTTAGTGATCGGGGCGATTCTTCGCCATACTCAGCGCGATCATTTGGCGGCTTCGGATTTGATTACCACGGGCGGCCTATTTTTACCGCCACTGTCACCGCCAGACGCCTTTGTGCTGTTCCTGCACAAGTATTGGGGGGTGACGGTGGCGTTGCTGATGCTAGCGGTCGCTCGCCACGCGCGCACCTGGGTGGATGGTTCTTCACCTGTGCGTTTCGTTCCACGTTTGCTGACGATACTACCGTTGGTGCAGGTTACATTGGGTGTTTCCGTGATTTTGACCGGGAAAAGCTTTTGGGTGACGAACTTTCACGTGCTGAATGGATTGGCTCTGTTAGCTCTGACGGCCGTTTTGACGGCAGCCGCTTGGGGTGGGGCACCCAGTTTGGGGGAGGTCGCGGAAACCGCACCTGACAAGGCTGCCGCGATCGTTTAGGAATAGGCCACACCATTGAACTCCATGAATTCCCCCACTGAAGCCCCGGCTCTACCGTCTCGTTTGACGGCGGCGGACCTGATGGTGCTGACGAAGTTCCGGCTGAGCACGCTGGTCATTGTGACGACCTTTGTGGGTTTCTGGCTGAGGCGCGGAGAGGGCTGGAGTTTGTCTCTACTCGTGCATACACTGGTGGGCAGCACCTTAGCGGCTTTTGGCGCGGCGGTGTTCAATCAATTGATGGAGATTGAGCCGGACTCTCGGATGACCCGCACGGCGGATCGACCGCTGCCAGCAGGTCGGATCAGTCCGTCGGCGGCCTTTGGCATCGGCTGGTTGCTCAGTGCCTTGGCGCTGATTCATCTGGTGAAAATGGTGAACATTGAGGCCGCGGCGATCACCGCGCTGACACTGGCGGTTTATCTCTTCATTTACACGCCTTTGAAGAAGCAATCAGCGGTGAACACGCTGGTGGGGGCGGTGTCAGGGGCACTGCCACCGTTGATCGGTTGGGTGGGGGCGGCGGGTCCTCCTGGGCCAGATGATCCTTACTTTCGGTGGGCTTTACTGGTAGAGCCGGGGGCTTTGTTTTTGTTTGCCCTGTTGTTCCTTTGGCAGTTACCGCACTTTTTGGCGATCAATTGGATGTATCGGGACGAGTATCTGAGAGGTGGCTTTGTCATGCTGGCAAATGAGGATGAGCATGGAAAAACCACCTCCACACATGCTCTGGGGTATGCATTGGCGATGGTGCTTTTGATGTTTTACCCGGTGTATCGTGGCTTGGTGCATGCGGTTTGGTTCTTACCTTTTGCCCTCTTGCTCAGTGGGTGGCTGAGCTTGTTGGCCTGGCGATTTTTTCAGACACCGGAGCGCCTGACCGCCCGTAAACTGTTTTTCTGCACGCTGGCGTATTTGCCTGCGGTGCTATTGCTGGCCGCGCTGACTTGGCGGTGAATTGAGTTCTCCTACCGCTGTTGTTCCCCATGTCTGAATCCAAAGCTCAAGAACGAAGAATCCAACCTTGGACCCTCTGGGTGCCGATCATCATGATCGCCTTAGCGGGCGTCATCACTTACAACTGGTTGATCTACCTGGAGAAAAAAGCGCGCGAAGAGGAGGCGGGCAGGCCTCCCTTTATCCACCGGGCAGAGGGGGATTTGATTTTGACCGAGCGGGATGGGCGAACCGTGCGTTTAAGCGAGTTGCGGGGGAAGGTGATTCTAGCGTCGTGGGTGTTCACTCGCTGTCCTCGGGGGTGCGCGGGCGTGGTGGCAAAGATGAAAAAGCTTTCGGAGGAGTATGCTGGGCGTAAGGACGTTCACTTCATTGCGTTTGCGCTGGACCCTGAGGACACGCCAGCCATGCTCAGCGCTTTCGCGGACCAGGTGGGCATTGCAAAAGACGCGCCCTTTTGGTTTGTGAATGGGGATCCTGAAAAAGTCCGGGAGTTCATGACGCGGCAACTGAAATTCCGGCCGGTGCAGGACATGCCTGAAAAGGACCGGCTTTCACCCGAGGACAAGTACATGCATGACCTGCGCGTGGTCTTGCTGGATCATCTCGGCAATGTGCGGCGCTTGGCTGATCTGGTGAATGCCGACCCTGAGGTGGCGGGCTATTGGGACAAGCAATTGCGTCAAGACATTGAGTATGTGCTCAACGAAAAAGCGAAATCCGAGCGAATCAAAACCCCTTCCAACCAACCATGACCATCGCTGAACTTCCCGCTCTTAATGCGGTCCTCAATAGCTGCTCCACGGTGCTGATCGTGGCCGGATTGACGGCCATCAAACTGAAAAAACCCAAGGCGCATTCGGCCTTCATGTTCGCTGCCTTGGGGGTGTCAGCCGCCTTTCTTACCAGTTACCTGATTTACCACTATCATGTGGGGCATGTGCGGTTTGCTGGAGAAGGGACGGTGCGGACGGTGTATTTCACCCTGCTGATCTCCCATGTGTTTTTGGCTGTGGTGAATTTGCCGTTGATCTTCATGACGGTGATTCCGGCGCTTCGGCAACGCTTTGACAAGCATCGGCGAATGGCAAAGATCACGGCACCGATCTGGCTTTATGTTTCGATAACCGGTGTGATCGTTTATCTCATGTGCTACCGCTGGTTTGGTCCGCCTTTGGTACCTTGAGCTGTTGCGGGTTCTGTTGGCTTCAGGGTAGGTGCAGATGGCAGTCTGCCATAGCCGAAGAGTGCTGTTTTGCTGTTGGCTTTGGGCAAACTGAAGTCGAACACGCTGACCCCACTGCGCCGTTCCCCAACATACGAGCGCCCATCACTCGATCCAAACAAGAGGCGTTTTCCAGTGACACTGTGTCTGCCGAGGTAAAGCATGACATGGGTGATAGGAAGATGGCGATCTTTGGGGGCGTCGCGACTGCTCCAAAAGAGCAGATCCCCAGGGTTGAGTTTGGCGAAAATGGGGTCAGTGACTTCGTGAGGAGACGGGGTTGGGGTCCAGGTGCCGCGCTTGATGATCCATTCCGCCATTTCATCGGATTGGCGCGGGATGTCGTGGTGGCCCAGGCTTCGCAAGAGGTGATAAATGGCCCCGGAGCAGTCCATGCCGCCCTTTTGGGGATCATGGGAGTTGACGAGGTAAGTGAGATTCAGCTTGGTCAGTGCCAGTGCCGCCAGGAGGCGTTTCTGAATCTCGGGACTTTGGGCGGCGAAGCCTTCAAGGTCGCTGGACTCCAGAGTCGCGACGGATGCCTGAGGCGGCGGCGTTTGGCCACTGACGAGGTTGGCCGTGAGTAGAGCCGTGGCCAAAGCGAGGTTGCAAAGAGGGCGGCGCTGAGCGAGCAGTCGCACGTTAAATCTTATCATGCTGCTCATCATCGATAACTACGATTCCTTTACCTACAACCTCGTTCAATACTTTGGCGAAATGGGAGCGGTCATGGAGATTCGCCGGAATGACCAAGTCACTCTGGAGGAGATCACGCGGTTGAATCCCGATCATATTTGTGTGTCACCGGGCCCATGCACTCCGAAAGAGGCGGGGATCAGCTGTGAGGTGATCCGAACGTTTGGGGCGCGAGTGCCACTATTGGGCGTGTGTTTGGGGCACCAGTGCATCGGGGATGTGTTTGGTGGAGAGGTGGTCAGGGCCGGCCGACTCATGCACGGTAAGACCTCTCAAATCCATCACACAGGGAAGTCGGTGTTTGCCGGTCTGCCGGATCCGTTTGAGGCGACCCGCTATCATTCGCTGTTGGTTAAAAAGGACACTTTGCCTGATTGTTTGGAAGTCACTGCGGTGGCGGGAGACGATGAAACGGAGATCATGGGCTTACGGCATAAGGAATGGCCGATTCATGGGGTGCAGTTTCATCCGGAATCCATCCTGACTTTGGAAGGGAAGAAGTTATTGAAGAATTTCCTGGAGATG
>JBIIUD010000482.1:0-3639 GCA_044340175.1 Verrucomicrobiaceae bacterium | reverse complement strand
CATCAGACCTGCCTCGCAGAGGCACGCGGGGAGCTCGTCATCAAGCTCGACTCCGACGACGGCTGCGCTGCCGCCTCCCTGGAGCGCTTCAAGCAGCACTGGCTGGCCATCCCAGATGCCGAGCGTGCCCGCTACGCCGGCGTCACCGCCCTCTGCTTGGATGAGCGCGGTCATCTCGTCGGCGATACCTTCCCCGCTTCCCCACTCGACTGCACCGCTGCCGAGCTGGAATACGTCCACAAAGTGCGGGGGGAAAAATGGGGCTGCGTGCGTGCTGACGTCCTCCGACAGTTCCCTTTTCCCCGTGATGTCCCAGGGAACTTCATCCCCGAGTCCTACATCTGGGTGCAAATCTCGCGTCATTATCTGACCCGTCACGTTAACGACGTGCTCCGCGTTTATTGGATGGACGCCCCCAGTCTTGTTCATGGGAAACCCGACCCAAAGCGCAACGCTGTCGGGCATCGCCTCATGTTTCAAATGGTCCTCAATCATGAAGCCCCCTATTTCCGCCGAGCGCCCCTTCGCCTGCTACGGGCCGCCGCTCAGTACACTCGCTTTGCCAGCCACTCTGGCAGCGGGCTGCGGCAGCAGTGGCAGGCCCTAACCCACATCAGCGCCCGTCTCCTCTGGTTTGCCACCCTTCCTGTCGCTGCCGGCCTGCTCGCACGGGATGGCCTGCGTCAGCGTCCTTTGGGAGAAGGGACCGCCATGAAAGTACCCCGCCTTTCGAAGGCGTGAAGAATTGACTCGGAGCCAAATCCAGGCCAGCCTAGACGCCCATGTCGCGCCTGATGGACCCTTTGCTCAAGCTCACCTCTCACCTTTGGAGGTGGGTGCGCACCGCACGGTCAATCAGCGGCCCGGCCACCCTGATCGGCGTCGCAGTCGTCCTCTTCATGCAGTGGCAGGATGTGCTTGCCCCCTTTGATGATTCCCCAAGGAACGGCATCGAACTCCTTGAGCGTAAGGGCTGGATGGCCCCATCGGAAGCGATTCTGGCGCTTCGCTACCTGCTGCCCTATCTTGAGCTTTGGCTCGTTTTGGGTGGGCTCATCATGCATCTGGCCCTCCTGCGCGCTTGGCCCAACGTGCGCCGCATGGTTCGCCCCATCTGGGTGGCCTGCCTGTTCCTTAGTGTCTGGGCCATTACCAAGGATCTGTCCACCCACCTGGAGTACACTGAAATCTCCATTTCCGGTGAGCCCGTCTCACTGCTGGCCTACCGAATCAAACTGGCCATGATCGGCCTTGCCTGCTTCATCCCCGCTCTCGGCGTTCACCTGTACGCTCGTAGCAGCCTCTTGAATCAATACACGTTGAGAAACTTCCTGGGGCCCGCTGCTTTCTGCTTTGTTGCCTTTTGCTCCCTCTACATCTTGATGGACCTGCTGGACAGTCTAAAGGACTTCCAAGATTCGAAGACGCCCGTCGGTAAAATGCTGCTCTTCTACCTGCATCTGGTCCCCTTCATCTTTGTCTCGGTGGCACCGGCCGCCATCCTCCTGGGAGTCCTTTACTCTCTCACCAAAATGTCCAAATCTAACGAGATCGTCGCTCAACTCGGAGCTGGACGCAGCATCGTACAAATCCTCAAACCCATCTTTATTGCCGCTTTCGCCGCCTCGCTCATGGCCCTCGCCGCCAATTACTACTGGGCGCCGCGTGCCGAGGGTAACCGCAAAGCCATCATGCGCGCCCTCACCGAGGGCGAGTCCGGCACCATCATGTCAGAGGCCCTCCTCTATTACAGCCCCGAAACCAATCGCACCTGGTATGCAGGCTCCTTCCCCTTCAACCTGCGCGAGGAAAAAATCCGCAACATCGAAATCCGGCAAGAAAATGAAAAGGGCGAACCCGAACGCACCTGGGTTGCCCGCAGTGCCATGTGGTTCCCTAGTGTCGATGAAAATGCTATTGCCAAAGTCGATACCAAAAGCCAGGCCCTGCCGACCAAAACAACCGGGCTCTGGCGTTTCTATCAGGGACAGGAAATCACTTACCATAACGGGAGGCCAGACAAAATGGTGGACTTCACTGGCCGGCTCCCAGGCACACCTTCCAAACTCGACGTACATAACATTTCAGAGACTCCCTGGAGCATCGTTTCATCCTCCCTCGTCCCAGACTTCATGGGCGTGCCTGATCTGGTTTCTTATCTCCTGTCCCATGGCGAAAGCTCCCCAGCCAAGCTCGCGGCCTTTCATACCCATCTGCACCACCGCTTTGCCTTCCCATTTCAGTGCTTCGTGCTCGCCCTCGTCGCTGCTCCGCTCGGCATCGCCTACTCGCGCAGGGGATCCATCGGTGGTGTCGCCGCATCCATCTTCATCTTTTTCGGCATGATCTTTGTGAACGACCTGTTCATCTCTCTCGGCAAAGGCAGTCACCTACCCCCCATGCTCGCCGTCTGGATCCCCAACCTCAGCTTTGGCCTGATCGGCGTGCTTCTCCTCTACCTGCGCTCCCAGAATAAGGAGCTGCCCAAGTTCAGCTTCAAGACCGCCAAAATCGCCCGCCCCCGCAACCGCAACGCTGCCCCCACCGCTACGCCGGCTTAATTTTTACGTCTCACCGCCGCTTTTCCCTCCGTCATGCTCCAAAACTGGCACATCCGCTCCCGCGCCCACGCCTGCGCCCAGACTGAAATTCCCTTTGCGGAAGGTCAGCCCATGATCACCGCCATTTACTTCGATGCCGAAACCGGCGGCTACCTCCGGCGAGACATCTCCATCGATGCCTGGGAAAAAGAGACCACCGAGCGCAAAGCCATCGCCCACTGGCGCACCGCCTATTCCCCCACCGTCACCGAAGCCAAACCCGAAGTCGCCAGCAAAGAAGGTGCCCTCGCCCTGCTCCAACGCTTCATCGAAGAAGATGAGCCCACCACCGAGAACGCCCGTTACATCCTTGCTCTTATGCTGGAGCGGAAGCGCACCCTCATCCCCACCGCCACCAAGGAAGTGGACGGCAATAAAATGCTTTTCTATGAGAACAAAAAGAGCGGCGAAGTTTATGTCGTCCGCGACCCCGAACTCCGCCTCGATGAACTCGCCCAGCTCCAGGATGAGGTCGCCATGCTCCTCGGTTTCGGCGGCCCCGCCGCAGATGCGGCCAAAGCCGTCGGCATGAAATTCACCCCAGAGGGCTCCCTCGTAACCAACGAACCGAAAACCGAAGAAGCCCCGACTCAACCCGAGCCCTCAGAGCAAGAGCAAGATATCTCAGTAGAGCCCGACCCCGACGCCGAACCCACTTCCGAAGAGCACGCGGACGCGAAAACAAACCTCTGATTTGTCAATTCCGCAGTCCATAAGCACCCCAAAAGGACTTGCTTCCCCCCGCAGTTTCATTTATCGCTATTTATTGTAGCAGATAAAATATATTGACGGAGGAGTGGATTCGGAGATGTTTGTTCTGCATGAAGACGAAGCAGAGGGCGCTGAGTGATGAATCGGAGGAGGGGCTTGACCCTTTGGGGGTGGTGCGGGCTTTGACGGGGCCTTATGTGGGTATGGGTCGGCGCTCAAAGTGGCGGCGGCGGATCAAGGAGTTGGCGGCACGGCCTTCGACTTGTTTCCATTTGATGTCGCGCATTTGCGATGGGTTGCCGTTGTTTGATGAGACGGATAAGGAGGC
>JBIIUD010000267.1:0-4964 GCA_044340175.1 Verrucomicrobiaceae bacterium | reverse complement strand
CCTCTCCACCGCTTTCGTCACCACCTTCTCCAAAAAGATGAAGACTGAGAACGACGAAGCCGCCTGGATCCTCGCACGCAAGATGCTCACGCTTGCCCTTTGCTTCATGACCATGGTCGCCATCGCCGGCGTCGCCCTCGCCCCATGGATCGTGCGCGCCCTGAACATCGGCTGGGTCATGCGCCAGGCCGAAAACAATCTCCTCCCCGAAGGCTGGACTCTCGACCGCGCCACCGAGCTCACCATCCACCTCTCCCAGGTGATGTATCCCTTCATCGCCATCGTCTCGATCACCGCCCTCGTCATGGGCATGCTGAACTCGAAAAAAGTCTTTTTCATCCCTGCCGTCGCCTCCGCCTTCTTCAACCTCGGCTGCATCTTCGGTGGCCTCGTCATGGCCTGGATCGTGGACCCTACCTTCCGCGAAACCTGGACCGTCACCGAAAAAGGCCTCACCGGCTTCGCCATAGGCACCCTCATCGGTGGTGTCCTCCAGCTCGCCGTGCAAATCCCGTCTTTGCGCAAAGTCGGTTTCACCTTCGGCCTCGACTTCAAATGGAAGGACCAGGGCGTGCGCGATGTCCTCCACCTCATGTGGCCCTCCCTCATCGCCGCCAGCGGCACTCAGGTCGCCGTGTTCCTGAACTCCATCTTTGCCTCCTTCACCGACGGCCAGGGCTCCAACCTCACCTGGCTCGGCATCGCCCAGCGCTTGCAGCAGCTCCCACTGGGTCTGTTCGGCGTCGCCGTCGCCACCGTCACCCTGCCCATGCTCTCCCGCCTCGCCACCGACGGCATGACCCCCGCCTTCCGCACGGCCTTGGCCAAGGGTCTGCGCCTCGTCCTGTTTTTGACCGTCCCCTCCGCCATCGGCATGGCCCTGCTCGGCCGCGAGATCGTTTCCCTCATTTTTGAACGCGGCAAATTCACCGCCCACGACGTCACTCAAACCGTCGGCCCCCTCCAGGCTGCCGCCTTCGGCCTCGTCTTCTACGCCTGCATCAAGGTCGTCCAACCCGCCTTCTACACCATCGGCCGCCGCTTCATCCCCATGACCGTCAGCCTTGGCATCATCGTCTTCACCGCCACCGTCAATTCCATCACTGTCTTCGTCTTGAAGTGGGACCACACCGCGCTCGCCTGGGCCACCTCCATCGGACTCATGCTGAACTTCGCCACCCTCTACCTCTGCATGCGAAAATTCGCCCACGGCCTCGAGACCCGGTCACTCAGCCGCGCCTTGTTCAAGCTCGGCCTCGCCGTCCTCGCCATGGCCGCCATCTGCCTCGCCGCCAAAGCCACCCTGCTCGCCCCCTGGTCCACCTACGGCCTCTCATTGAAGCTCCTCACCCTCGGCACCACCATTACCACCGCCGCCATCGCCTACTTCACCGCCACCCACCTCCTCAAAGTCGAAGAAGCCCGCGAATTCCTCGGCATTCTCACCCGCAAACTGGGCAGAAAATAGAGCCTGTTGCAAGACCCAGGTAATCGGGCCATTCCTGGCCCGTGCAGATTGACTTGAGGGCAGGAATGCCCCCATTACGGTGGGTTTTGCAATCTCCTCAGTCGTCGCACAAACCTAAACGAGACACATGGTTCCACCTTGTTTTCAGTGACTCGTGTGGCATAACTCCAGCACGATCGCCGAGAAAATCCCAGCCTTGGACCAACTGAGTATCGAAGAAAAATGGCTGTTAGCCAACGAGCTCATGGCCGAGGTAGAGGATCAACAGGAAGCTGTCCCAGGCAATCCTCAAATTCAAGCCATCGTGGAACAACGCTTCGCTGAGTTCGAACGAGACCCCAGCACCGCTATGACGCTTGACGCTTTCAAGCTGCGCTTCTCCCTGCCGTGAAGACGCACGAAATCGTCCTACTCCAAGGCAACCAAAGCGACCTCCTCAGCATCTACTCACTCCTGGGAGAACGAGTTTACAACAAGGTGGACAAAGCTCTCGGCATTCTGCGTGTCTTCCCATCCGCAGGCCCCGTTCACTTCGGCAAAAACTTCCGGAGGTTGGTCGTTTCCAAAACACCTCTCGGCATCGTCTCCCCCGACACCCTCGCCCACATGGTTGCCGCCCTGCACGACCCTGCCCTGGGCTGCGACAGCCTGAAATGGGATGACGACCCGTTTTTCAGCGACGCCATTAGCTCGACCGAACTCCAGCAAAAAGGCCTGCGCTTTGGCTCCTTTTTCAGCAACAGCATGAGCATGCTCCGCTGCTCCCTCTGGGAAAGCCTGCCTCTCGATGAAACCCTCCCTGCCGCCGTCTCCACCTCCCCTTCAGCTACCGCCGGCGCAGACTCGCGCGTGACGCCGAATTTGCCCAGATTACCTTCCATTTCGCCCATCACTAGAGCCTTCGCGTCGCCTGGCTCGGCGCCACCGGCTCAGGCCCACCGCGATCTTCACCAAGCCGTCGGTTCCACTCTGCCCTTTTCCTTCTTGAGCCCACCTTCGTCCCCTGGAAATAGGCAAAACAGCCACGCCTCAGCCACGCTCAGGCAGAGGCCAATGCCGCAAGTTTCTACCCCAATACACCTTGAACTGTCGCCGCTGAAGTTGGCCCGCTGCGGCATCGATCTCACCCCACGGGATGACCTCATCAAATGCACGCTTGAGCGCCGCAGGCAGCGTTTTATCACGCGGCAGCACCATCAGGGCATCATCACCTAACCGGCTGCCTGCTGATGGCCAAAGCTCGTACTGAGAGGTGATGCGACCATCCGGTTGCCAGCGGAAAGCTGATGGATGACCTAGCGTATAAAATGCCAGTAAACTGGCCGGGTCGCGATGCCCGAGCACCAGCAGAAAAGTCGCCTCCGGTCGCGGAACCTTGCTGAGCATCTGCCCCATTTGCTGTCCCGTTTCTTGCCAACCGCGCAGACGACGCACCGGATCGAGACGACCACCCTCTTGGCCGGTAACCGAAAACAACAGAGGCGAACAATAGCCGAGCAGGGCAAAAACCGCAGCACTAACCCCAACGGGTCTCTGCCACCTAGGATGACAGGCAAGCAACTGTCCTGCCAGCGGCAGGGCGGCGAGGTAATACACCGCCGGCCAGTTAGGAATGACATACTGCCGCATCGCCAACAGCACAAAAATCAGCAACCCCGGCACCGTAAACACCACCGCAAAAGACTCGCTTGAGCTCAGCATTCGCCAACGCCGCACCGCAAGACCCAGCGCACAGACGATCAAGAGCGCACTGAGCGGGCTCAACATGGCCGCCTGCACTACGGGAAACAACAGGAACTCGCTCAGCCTCTGCCCCCAGTCAAAAGGCTGTCCCGTAAAGTGCTCCTGAGTGTGCTGTAGCGTGATCCATTGGTGCGCTTGATTCCAATTCAGGACTGGAATGAGGAACACCAAAGAACCAAGACTGCACGCCCAAAAACGCAGATTTAACAGCAATGGCCAAGCAGGTCTGTGCACACTCACAAAGACCAGCATCAACACTGGAAAAACCAGCATCATCTGTTTGCTCAAATAACCCAACCCCAGCACACCCCACAAAAGCAGCCAAAGACTCCATCGGCGTGGCGACTCCACCGCCAGCCAAAACAGCAGCAAGGCAGCGGACCAGCAAAACACCAAGGGGGCATCAATGGTGAAAAAAAGATTCAGCGCGATGTTACCCGGTGCGAGCGCCGCCAGCAACAGCGTCCACCCTGCTGCCGCACGCCCCCATTGACGCTGCGCTAACTGCGTCAACAAAGCCAAGGACGCCGTCCCAAACACCAGTGCTGAAAGACGCACTGCCCACTCAGCATTCCCACTCAGCCGGCCAACCGCCCCCATCAACCAGCCAATCATCGGTGGCTTGCTGTAATAGCCCCAGTCCAGACGCCGCCCCCACTCCCAGTAGTAGGCCTCGTCACCGGCCAAATCCGTGATGTGACAGAACCACGGCAGGTAGGCCAGTCGGATCAAGGCCAACACCAGCAACGCATTCCAAACGGTCCACCGCGGCAGGGCTTTCATGCTAAGTCAGGCTTGAGCACTGTCTGTCGGAGTTCCTCGGCTTCTGGCACTTGCTCAGTCGAAGGAAACGTGCGCTCCGGCAGCCGCATCCACCGCCGCAACAAATGATGCATCGCCCACCCCGCAAGAACAGCAAACAGTAGAGAATGCGGCATGTCACTCGGCCAATGGGCTCCACAATAAATGCGCGACCAAGCCAACATCGGCACGATCAAAAACAGCCAACGCGTCCACCCTCCCCAAGCCAACCAGATAAATGTCAGCGCACCCGTGGTATTTAACACATGATTGGACGGAAAGGAATACCACCGCTGCCCCCCTGGCACCACCTTTGATGGCTTGACAATGGGTTCTTTGGTCAAAGCCAGCAACCTGATCGGATGCCTTGCAGGACTCCGCTTCAGCACCCACTCAATCGATTCACTGGGCCGTTGCTTGCCTGCCAAATGCTTGATTGGATAACCCACAAGGTTATCCGTGACCAGCAGACAGAGGCCAATACCGACAAGCCTCCGCCAACAACGGCCGCGACTCTGCCAAAGCACTGCAATCACGAGGCACAAAAGAATCGGCACCCAGGCCTTCAGATCAGAGATCACTGGCATGACCCGATCAAGCACAGGATGCGCCCAGTCACGGTTAATAAGATGCAGCAAATAGAGATCAATCATGATGTCAGCAGCGTTCAAAAATCGCTCTGAAACCAGCCTGTCCACCACCGCTAGCTTCTCAACAAACCGCCTGTGACAATGCTGCAACAAACCCAACACCTCGTCAGCTGAGCACTAGCCTGGATGATTCCTGAACTTCGTAGCCAAGACGCTGGCAAGCCCGTGACCGCCTTGAGGGCGCAGGCTTTGAAAGGTAGCGTGCCTGGGTCACTGCTCAATGTCTTTCAATCCCAGCCCAACGCCGCAAACATAGGCTTTGCAGCGTTTGCAGTCGAAGGCTCCTGAATCACTCAGACTAA
>JBIIUD010000268.1:0-4964 GCA_044340175.1 Verrucomicrobiaceae bacterium | reverse complement strand
TGACGCAGACGCTGGCGCTGCATGAGCTGTTTGAAGATGGCGCGCAGGGCGGGCAGTTTGCGTTTGCGGCGTATCTGGTTTTGACGCTGCTGTTCATGCTGGTGGACACGATCCCGCTGGT
The DNA here is from genome assembly GCA_044340175.1 of Verrucomicrobiaceae bacterium. Taxonomy (GTDB): domain Bacteria; phylum Verrucomicrobiota; class Verrucomicrobiia; order Verrucomicrobiales; family Verrucomicrobiaceae; genus JAGRPD01. The sequence continues at coordinate 4,843 of JBIIUD010000268.1, read as the reverse complement.
GGTGAAGTTCTTTTCCAAGCCGGGGCCGTATGACACGCTGGTGGACCAGGATGAGGTGCGGTTTGACAAGGAGCGGCAGACTTTCCTGAAGAGCTTCACGCGCTACATGGACGAGCTGGCAGGAGGCAGGCTGCTGCACCTGACGCGCAACAAGCCGCTGGAGCAGGCGCTCATTGAAGGTGTGGATCGGTCACGCGCGGCGAAGGAGTTCCTGGAGTCTCTGATGGAGTTGGAGCGGGTGTTTGAGGAGCGGGTGCGGGTGGAGCGGGATTTGTTGATGAAGGAGGGCCGTGGGGACAGTCAGCGCGCGTTGGCAATCGAGGAAATGGCGGCGTCGTTCTACGCGGATCTGCGCAAGCGGATGGAGACGTTCTTCGGTGCGGACGCGGCGCGGCTGGCGGCGGGGACTTCGCATTGATCGATGATCAATGGCACGAAAAAGCCCCGGTGGCGATGTCCACCGGGGCTTTTTTGTGAGATGAGGTAAGGAAGAAGGCGGGCCTACTTCTTGGCGCCTTTTTCGTCGCCACCAGAGGCGATGCCGACGGCGGCATCTTCGGGTGGGAGGAAGGCTTTGAAGCGGTTTTTGTCGATGGCCTTCATGTAGGCTTCCATCGGGGTGACGTTGCCATCGCGAAGGTTCTTCCAGATGGCTTCGTCCATGAACTGCATGCCTTCGGCCTTGCCGCCGATGATGACGTCATAGAGCTTTTGGGTGGCACCTTCCCGGATGATGGCGCCGACAGCCGCGTTGGAGACGAGGATCTCGTTCACGGCGACACGGCCTCGACCATCGGCCTTTTTCATGAGGAGCTGGGCGACGACGCCCTTCAGCGAGGCGGCCAGCATGGTGCGGACCTGGCTCTGCTGGTTGGAGGGGAAGACGTCGATGATCCGGTCAACGGTCTTGCGGGCGTTGTTGGTGTGCAGGGTGCCGAAGACCAGCAGGCCTGTCTCGGCAGCGGTGAGGGCGAGGGAGATGGTCTCCAGGTCGCGCATTTCCCCAACCAGAACGATGTCGGCATCCTGACGCAAAGCGGCGCTGAGACCGGAAGCGAAGGAAGGAGTCTGGATAGGCACCTCACGCTGGGTGATGATGCTTTTCTTGTTGCGGTGAACGAACTCGATGGGCTCTTCGACCGTGATGATGTGGCGGCGGAAGTTGGAGTTGATGTAGTCGAGTAGGGCGGCAAGGGTCGTCGATTTGCCGGAGCCGGTGGGGCCAGTGACGAGGACGAGACCGCTGCGCAAGTGGCCGAATTCTTTGACGATGGGGGGAATGCCGAGCTGCTCCAGGGAGGCGATCTTGGTGGGGATGATCCGGAAGACCGCGCCGTAACCGAACTGCTGGCGGAGGTAGTTGCAACGGAAGCGGTTGTCCGAATCCATTTCGTAAGCGAAGTCGAGGTCGCCCTTTTCCGCATAGCGCTCCCAGGCACGGGGCTCGCAGATCTCACGCATCATGGTCTCCATGGTGGTTTCGGTGAGCACGGTGTCAGAGATGGCCTTGATGGAGCCGTGGACGCGGACTTTGGGCGGTTGGCCCTGGGTGAGGTGAAGGTCGGAGCCTCCGAGCTCGATGAGCTGATGAAAGTATTGGTCGATGACGGGCATGGGACGAGTGGGGGAAGGAGGGGATTAAAGAGGGGCGGTCGTTGGCGGGAGCATCAGGACTTGAAGTAGGCACGCATGAGGATCTTATCTTCGGCGCGTGACATGCATTCTTCCTGGCTGATGAGGCCTTTCTCAAACAGGGTTCGGAGAGAGTCATCCATGGTGACCATGCCGAGGTTCTTGCCGGTCTGCATGACGCCGTTGAGCATGAAGGTCTTGCCTTCCCGAATGCAGTTGGAGACGGCGGCGTTGTTGACCAGGACTTCGAGGGCCATGGCGCGGCCATTGCCGTCGGTCTTGGGGACAAGTTGCTGGGAGACGATGCCGCGCAGGGACTCAGAGACCATGATGCGGATCTGCTCGCGTTGATCGATGGGGAACACGTCGAGTACACGGTCCAAGGTGCGGGCGGCATTTCCAGTATGGAGGGTGCCGAGAACCAAGTGACCCGTTTCTGCGGCGGTGATGGCGAGTGAAATGGTCTCGAGGTCGCGCATTTCACCGACCATGATGACGTCCGGATCTTCCCGCAGTGAGCCGCGCAGGGCGGAGGCGAAGGACTCGGTGTGGGTATGGACCTCACGTTGGTTGATGTGGCAGCCTTTGGGTTCAAAGACGAACTCGATGGGGTCCTCCAAGGTGATGATGTGGTCTTGGCGCTCCTTGTTGATCTCATCGACGAGGGCGGCGAGGGTGGTGGACTTGCCGCAGCCGACGGGGCCGGTGACAAGGACGAGGCCGTTGTGATAACGGATGAGAGTGCGAACGGTGTCTGGCAGGCCGAGTTCGTCCACGGAGCGGATGCGGCCGGAGATGACGCGGAAGGTCATGTCGATGCCGAGGCGCTGCTGCACGACGGAGGCGCGGAAGCGGCCATAGGCGGGTTGGTAGGCGAAGTCCACGTCACCCTTGGTTTCGAGTTGGTGGATTTGAGCTTCGGTGAGGAATTGATAGGCCAGCCTGCGGGTATCTTCCGGGGTCAGAACGGCGGCATTGTTCCAGATGGGCTGGAGATTGCCATAGCGGCGCCAGATCGGTTGGGAGGCGGTGGCGAGGTGAAGGTCTGAGGCGTCGTACTCTTGGCAGAAGCGGAGGTAGTCATCGACGGAACCCAGAGTGGGCATGATGTCTTCTGGAACAACGGTGGCGGTGAGAGTGGAATCTGACATGAAAGGAAGGTGGTCCGGAGTTGGGCCGGGCGGGAAGGGGGACGTTAGGAGGGTCGGTGATCTTTGGCGGATTTCTGGACGTATTTTTGAACCTGGGTCGTGATGAAAGACAAGACAGCCTTGCGCGCCAAGCCAAGGAAAGGCGTGGCGATCAAGGCTATTAAGCCAGACTTTTTAGCGGAATTCGCTGGGGAGTCACGCTCATTTTTTCGTCTGGATGAAGGAAGTAGCATTCTGACCGCCAGGAAACCCGTGACGAGGGCACCTACCGCCCAGGCGGAGCGGTGTTGGGTGACGCTCTTCTGGATCAGAGAGGCGGGGCTAAGCTGAGCTGCAGCCTCATGCCATTGGGGGCGGAGACTGGCCCGGGCTTTGGCAAGATCTTGGAGCGCCTGTTGCCTGGGAGTCAGGGTTGTTGGGGAGCCAGCCATGCGCGGTCTTTTTGGAATTCATTCAGGGAGTCTTCGAAGAGACGGAGACGGCCCAGTTTGATTTTGAGCGTGAGAAGAAGGATGAAACCGATGGCAAGATGAAGAACCGCCGTGACAAGAGCGACGAGATACCAGGGCTGGGCCAGATTTTCGGAGATCAGCCAAATGATAGCGGGCACCGCAATCAACCAACCGAGAGCGGTCAAGCCGAGTCCGATGGCGGCGATGAAGAGCAAGGAGACGAGGCGTGCGCCCGCTTCCTTGGACTCGATCTGCACCAAGCGCAGCCTTGCCTCGGCATAGAGGGTGAGGGTGCCGACGAGGGAGCGCAGAGCCGACTGAGGGACGGAGGCTTGTGAGTGGAGGTCCATCGGCGGGGCGGCTCTGAACTAGGGCGCGGGGATCAGCGGCGCAGGATGATGCCGACCAACAGGCCGACGCCGAAAGCGGTGGCGAGTGCTTGCAGGGGCTTTTCCCGGGCAAAGTTTTCGGCTTCGACACGGAGGTCTGCGTATTTGGCCTTAGCGTCAGTCAGTGTTTTGTCGGCGTATTGGCGGACTTCATCAGCCTTTTCACGGAACTCGTCGGCCTTTTGGCCGGCGGCAGCTTTGATGTCTTGGGCGCGGGTCTCGGCCGAGTGGCGCAGTTCCTGAGCTTTCGCTGCGGCGGCGTAGCGCAGTTCTTCTGCTGCTTTCATGGCGCTGGCTTTGGCGGCCTGGAAGGGATCGTGGCTGGCGGGGTTGATGGAGAACGGGGCGTCTGGGGAAGGGGTGTCGCTCATGGCAGGGGGTCTTTGGGAGAATAGATGAAAAGGGCGTCAAAGGCGGCGAAGCCTTGCTGCTAATAAAGCGATTCCCTGCGGTGAAGCGAGGAAAAAGTCAATCCTTCACGACCTTGCCGCCGAGCGAGAGAATCCGGGCTTTGCCTTTGGCATCCTCAGCTTCGGCGATTTGTTTGTCTTGAACGTACATTTGCGAGAGAGCGGTCCAGGCGAGAAGGTCGTTTGGGCGGAGGGTCGTTGCCATAAGACCTGCGCCGATGGCCTCTTTGATTTGGCCGACTTTCATGAGAACCATGCCGAGAGCGTGCCAACCGTCGAAGAAGGTGGGATCCAGTTCAACGCAACGCCGCAGCAGCGGGAGGGCGTCGTCGAGATCACCGAGGGCGACGCAGCCGTTCGCATCGTCGAACAGATCCTGCACCTCCGGCGTGGGGGCAGGATCTGGAATTTCACTCATAATAAGGAGGGGACGAGGCGGATGGAAGCGCCAGTGATCAGGACAGGGGAACCTGCAGCTTCACGTTGGCGGCTTCTTTTTGACGGCCAAACCAAGCGCGGAAGAGTTGGTCACGTTCTCCGGAAGCGAGGGAGGCCTCGGTGCTTTTGCGGAGGGACTCGCCATCTTGACGTTTGCGCAGTTCCTTGGCGTTGACGACGACCAGGATCACACCGGTGCTGACGGGGACGGGTTTGGACACGGTGCCAGGAGCCAGGAATTCGGCCTCACGGGCGATGTCGGTAGCGTTAGCCAGAGCAGGCGGAGGAGTGTTGGGCTCAAAGTCAGGGAAAGGAGTGACAGTGAGTTTTTTTGCTTTGGCGAGGTCCTCGATCTTTTTGCCTTCTTTGAG
>JBIIUD010000266.1:0-4974 GCA_044340175.1 Verrucomicrobiaceae bacterium | reverse complement strand
TAAGGGGGGCAGAGATTGTGCTTGGAGTAGCGGACTCAAGGCCAGCAATAACGCTGTGATGGCAGGGAGGATCAGGCGGTGAAAAGGTTGCGGGTGCATCTGCGATTCAAAGTGAAAATGAGAAGGGAGGGAACAACAAGGGTTCTCACTCTCATATTGTCAGAAAAGACTGAAATCTGACAAGAAAAAATCCAAGGGGCAAAAAAACCGGCTTTTTTGAATCAGTCCTTTGGGGGACCGAGTCAGCCGTTGGAGAGGGGGCGGCGCTTGAGAGTGATGCGTTTGAAGCGGGCGGGTCCATTTTCGCTGATGCTGACGACTTCCGGGTCATTGACGAAGACGTTGTGAACGAGGCGGCGGTAGTAGCTGTTCATGGGGTTGAGCGCGACGGGCTTGCCGGTGGTGCGCACGCGCTGGGCCATTTGTTGGACATGCTCGACGAGGTTGTCTTCGCGGATGGAGCGGTAGTATTCGACATCGACACGAATGCGGGGGGCACTGGTCATGTGGCGGACGAGGATGCGGTTGACGAGGTATTGGATATCCTCAAGGATTTCACCGCGGCGTCCGATCAGTGCATCGGCGTCTTCGGTGAGGATTTGAAGGGTGAGGCCTTCGGGGGTGTCATGCTCTTCGATCTGGACGGTGAAGCCCAGGTAGCCCAGCATCGTGTCGAGAATTTTGCGCGCGTGTTCGATGGCGGTCATGATCATTGAATGCCCCGCGTTGAGGATTTTGTCCAAGACAAAATGGTGAGTGAAGGGAACTTCAGAACGGAGAGGTTGACGGCGGGAAGGGGAGGTTTCACTGTGGTTGCATGCGATTAGCGATCTGTAACGAAACCTACCAAGACAAGACGTTTGACGAAGTGTGCGCGGATGTGGCGGCACGCGGATACGATGCCTTGGAGTTGGCCCCATTCACTTTGAAGGAAGACCCTCGGGATCTGACTGAGGCAGATGCGCTTTCATTGAGTCACAAAGCGAGTGCTCATGGACTCGATATTTTAGGTTTGCATTGGCTTTTGACCAAACCAACTTGGTTTCACATCACCAGTCCGGATGCCCTGCAACGTGCGGAGACGGTGAAGTTCGGTCGGCATTTGGCGCGTTTTTGTGCGATGACAGGTGGGCGCATCATGGTCTGGGGCAGTCCGAAGGCGCGCAGCACGCAACCGGAGTGGGATGCTGAGGAATGCTGGAAACGTGCGGTCGAATCCGTTCGGGGTGTGGCGGAGGAGGCTGGGAAATATGGAGTGACGATTGCCATGGAGCCGCTGGGGCGAAAGGAAACGAACTTTTTGAATACAGCGGCAGACACCATCCGCTTTTGCCAAGCGGTGGATCATCCGGCGTGCAAGCTGCATTTGGATGTGAAGGCGATGAGTGATGAAGAAACATCGATCCCGGACATCATTCGGGCGAGCAAGGACTGGACGGTTCATTTTCATGCGAACGATTCCAATTTGCTGGGGCCGGGCATGGGTGAGGTCAAGTATGAGCCGATCATTGCCGCGTTGCGGGAGACGAACTATCAGGGCTACCTTTCGGTGGAGGTTTTTGATTACCGACCTGGTGCGGAATTCATCGCGCAGGAGAGCCTCCGCTACTTGAAGGCGCAATTGGCCTGAGATTTGGGAATGATGCTTTTGATCCGATGATCGTACAAATCGCCACACTTTGTGATTCCGCCGCCGACTACAGTGGTAAGCTGTGCGTGATGGGGTCGTTTGATACGCTGTGTGCACGAGAATTTCCGGTGGTGCACCCGCAATGTTCATTGGCGCTGCGCTTCACGTTTGATCACCATGAAGCTGGGCGGCATGGTTTTTCGGTGCGTTGCCTGGACCCTGATGGCAAAGAGGCCCTGCCGCCTTTTGACCCGGTGGTTGATGTGGCTTTTCCTTCCGATTTTGTGCCGTTTGTGACGCGAAATTTAGTGCTCAATCTGCAACGGGTGAAGTTCGAGCGGCCGGGCATCTATGCTTGGGAGGTGAGGCACCACAATGCGGTTGTGATGCGCATTCCACTTCGCGTGACTTTGTTTGATGAAAATCGCTCGGTTACAGGCCCTGGCGGTTAAGTGAATCTGGGTTATAACAGTTCAAGACTTCGAACTCATGATGGAAGACGGAATGGAAATCACAGCGCTGGAAACACCCGCCGGTTGCCAGATCAAACAGCTCTCAGTTTTTTTAGCGAATCGGGTAGGTTCGCTGATGTCTCTGGTGAAGCTATTGAGGGATCACTCGATTGAGGTCTTGGGGCTTTCGGTGCAAGATTCGACGGAACTAACGCTGGTGCGGTTGGTGGTCACGGACCCGGAGGGTGCACATGCCTTGTTCATCGAGAAGGGCATCGCTCACACGACGGTGGATGTGGTGGTGGTGGAATTGAACGATGGTGAGCGCGACTTGAATCATTGTTTGGCGGTGCTGCTCGCAGCGGAGGTGAACATTCACTTTTTATATGCGCTTTTGGCTCGGCCTGGCTGGCACGCGGTCATGGTCGTGCAATGTGATGACGAGGAGGTGTGTGCGACAGCGCTGCATGAGTCGGGTTTCAGGGTGCTGGCGCAGGAGGATTTGAGCCGGTAGGGGGGGCGCTTGGTAGGCGCGCCTGTTAAAGCCGAAATCCGAATTGGAGGCACGCTCAAGTGCGGCCCTCTTGACTCGTTTTTGCGGACGAGCCTACAAAAACGCCCGCAGGCATGAGGACCGGCGGGCGTTTGAATGAGTGAGCTCTGAGACTCAGAAGGAGCGATTACTCAGCGACCTTGGCACTTTTGATCAGGATGGCTTCAGCGGGCACGTTTTGGTGGGGGCCTTTGCTGGTGGTGGGTACGCCGACGATGGCGTCCACGATGTCCAAGCCTGCGGTGACTTTACCAAAAACGGCGTAGCCGTAGCCGTCGAAGCTAGGGTAGTCGAGGTTGGCATTGTCCTTCACGTTGATGAAGAACTGGGAGGTGGCGCTGTCAGGGACGTTCGTGCGTGCCATAGCAATGGTGCCGCGGGCGTTCTTGAGGCCGTTTTTGGACTCGTTGGCGATGGGGGCGTCGGTGCCTTTCTGAGTCATTTCAGCGTCGAAGCCGCCGCCTTGAATCATGAAGCCTGGGATGACCCGGTGGAAGATGGTGCCTTCGTAGTGGCCCTTTTTGGCATAGGCGACGAAGTTGGCGGTGCTGATGGGGGCTTTTTCGGCGTCGAGTTCGAGTTCGATGTTTCCTTTGGAGGTTTCGAGGGTGATTTTCACAATGTTGGCTTTGGTTTCGGTTTTGGGTTCTTCGGCTGGTTTGGCTTCGTCCGCCTTTTTCTCCTGAGCCCCGGTTGGGGTGAGGGCGGAAAAGAGGATTCCAGCGAAGGCGATGTTGAGCAAGCGGTGGATCATAGGATTTGTAAGAGTAAGTTTTTGGTTGGGGAAGTCCCGGTAGAACAATGAGGAGCGTATCGCCTGCTGGCAAGTCCCAACTTGCATGTTTGGCAGGGTGCCTGCATGATTACGAACCCCCACTTACACGACATGGCTTGCAAGATCGACCCCTCTCTCCATCGGGAAAAAAAACCGGACTGGATCCGAGTGAAATTGCCGCGTGACCCTGCCTTTTGGAGCACGAAAGGTCTCATTTCCGATCTGAAACTGCACACGGTGTGTGAGGAAGCGCAATGCCCAAACCGCTGGGAGTGCTGGAGTCAGGGCACGGCCACGTTCATGATTGCCGGAGATCGGTGCACTCGGGCGTGTGGCTTCTGTGCGGTGAAGACGGCCAAGCCATTTGCGTTGGAAGCAGATGAGCCGCAGCGGGTAGCGGAGGCGACGAAGCGTCTGGGACTGAAGCATGTGGTCATCACCGCCGTGGCAAGGGATGATGTGGCGGATGGTGGGGCCGAGCATTTTGCGCGTACAATCGAGGCCGTCCGAGCGGAAGTGGAGGGGATTGTGATCGAGATTTTGGTGCCGGATTTCAATGGTAAGGATGATGCCCTCATGACGGTGATGCAGGCGCGGCCGCATATTTTCAATCACAACCTCGAGACGGTGGAGCGGTTGACCCCGCTGGTGCGGTCAAGGGCGAGGTATGACCGCAGTTTGCAGGTGCTAAAGCGGGCGAAGGAGATGGCAAAGGAGCTGGGCAATCACTGTGCGACTAAAAGCGGGTTGATGCTAGGTCTGGGCGAGACGGAACCGGAGCTGTTTCAGGCGATGGATGATTTGTTGGAGCATGGGGTGACGGTTTTGACCTTGGGACAGTATTTGCGGCCCTCGCCCCAGCATCTGCCGGTGGTGGAGTATGTGCATCCTGACACCTTTGAGAACTACAAGGAGATCGCGCGGAAGAAGGGGTTTCGCCATGTGGCGAGTGCGCCGCTGGTACGCAGTTCGTATCATGCGGCCGACTTCAAGCCTGAGCTGGATGTGACCTAAGTGCTTGCGTTGGATCTGGCACACCGCCGTTTGTTTCGGTATTGGCGGTCTGTTCAAGTTGAACCTTGCATGACCCATGTGAAGAGTAAGGGGTGTCAGAGCTTCCGTCCGTTTCAACCCATCACCCACGACCGAAGTGGTGGGAGGGTTTGCAAAAGGTGAGCTTAGAGGCACCGCTGGTGGCGGTGCTTTGGTTGATGGCATTGGCGCGGGCGCATGGACTGCAGTTGATGCCGGCGGTTTATGCGGGACTGGGGCTGGTGGTTTGGGGTATTTATTTGGTGGATCGCATCATGGATGCTCGATCTTGGAAAGCGGGGAGTCCCTGGACAGAGCGACATGCTTTTTGCGCCCGCCATAGCGTGGCTTTGAGCTGGTTTTTGCTACCAGCTCTGGGGGGGATCGTTGCTTGGTTGGCTCTGTTCCAGGTGCCTGAGACGCTGCTCTGGCATGCTTTGATGATTGCGGCTTTAGTGGCGGGTTACTTGGGGTGGCATGTGCTACGCAAACCGCCGGCCAATTCAGAAGAGAGGGAGGCGTCCAAAGGCTT
>JBIIUD010000490.1:0-3619 GCA_044340175.1 Verrucomicrobiaceae bacterium | reverse complement strand
CTTTGGTTCTTGGTGGGGCAGCGTCCACAGGAGTTGATGTGGGGTGGGGTGACGCTGCTAGTGGGTGGAGTACTTTATGCTGGACTCCAGGGCCGGCAAGAGACGGTCTGAATGAGGCGCTAGGTGGGGCGCTTCATCTCGAAGAGATCCGTGGTGCGGCAGTACCAGTGGGGGCTCTGCATTCGGCCGATGGGCCGATAGTGGTCGGGGTTCACCCGCCAGGTTTCAGGGTCCAGGATACCGTCACGCACATGGACACGGAGCACTTCGCCGATGATCAGGCGGTTCTCGCCGATTTCGAAGATGCCCACGTTTCTGCACTCTAGGCTGACGGGAGCCTCAGCGATGCGAGGCGGCTTGACAGAAACTGAGGGCAGGGTGGTGAGTCCAGCGAGTTGTGTTTCATCCTCGCCGGGAGGGAGGGAGCTGGCGCAAAGATTCATCGCGGCTGCGAGAGGTTCATCGACGAGATTGACGACGAACTCCTGTGTCACGCGAATGTTGCGGGCGGTGTCTTTGGGCACGCCGGGGGCGCGATCACCTGGACAAAGACCAACGATGGGTGGGCTGTCGCCCAGGACGTTGAAAAAGCTGAACGGGGCGGCATTGACGCGGCCATGTTCATCCATGGTGGTGGTCAGCGCGATAGGGCGTGGTGTGACGAGTCCGGCGAGGATGAGATAAGCGTCATCCCTTAGCGGGCCAGTGAGATCCAATTCCATGATCGGGAAGAAAAGCTCAGCGTTTACCGGAGGCTGTGGTGAACTCGGGTTTGTCGGCTTCAATGAAGATGCGTGGCGGTGGTGCTAAGCGCATGGGCAGCTCCTGCGGACTATCTTCAAGTGACTCGACAGGCACCGCGCGTTTGACCTCGTCTCCCTCTTCATCAACGATGACGGCGCGCGGTAGGGGTTGGACGGCGTTGTAGGGATCTTGGCCGAGGATAGTCAGCCCTTGGAGGCGCACGGCGGGTACGTTTTTGTACAAACCGGCCCCTCCGAACTCTTGACTGCGCCCGCCAAGTCCGACACGGCTGAAGGCTAGGATGTCCATGTTGACGCCCTCACCGGTATGGGTGGTGCAATACAGGTCAAAGCGGGTGCCGGGCCGGGCATATTCGGTGTAGGTGGAGCGCACATTTTGCTCTTTCCCATCGTCGCGCGCGACGCGCTCGTAACAGAAACCGGTGGCTTTCATGCCACTCTTTTTGCAGAGTTCCACGCGGTCGATGCCAGGAGGCACCGGCACGTCCGTCGGCGGATAACTTTCGACCGTGGCGTTGACAATGTCTGCCCAGATAGGCAGAGCGATCCGGCTGGAAAAGGCTCCTGAGTAGATGGGTTTTTGTTTGTCAAAACCGACCCAGACACCGCAGGTCACGGCGGAGGTGTAGCCCATGAACCAGAGGTCTTTGAAGCCGTCATAAGTGCCGGTCTTGCCTGCAGCAGGGAAGTCGCCCAGACCGAATTCCGTGCGTGCCGCCTTGCCTGTGCCGCGCTCTAGGGCATCCACTAGGCAGGAGTGCGTCTGGTAGGCGGCGATGGGGTCCATGGCAGTGTCGCGAACTTGATTTTCGAGATCCACCTGAAAGACGACGGTGTCTTCTCCCTCAGTGATGCGTTCGACGAGATGGACCTTGGGCGGGCGCACACCGCCATTGGGAAAGGTGGCGTAGGCAAGGCAGAGTTCATCGAGTTTGACCTCGCTGGCTCCGAGGAAGGTGGAGGGATACTCTTTCAGGGGAGAGGCGATGCCGGTTTTTTTGGCGAGCTCTTGAATGGAAGTGAGGGCTTTGGTCCAAGGGAGGGCTTTTTGCTGTTGGTCCTCAGGCAAGAGTTTGATGAGGTGGTTGCCCATCAAATCACCCAGGCGCACCGTCGCCGCATTCCAGGACTGCACCATGGACTCGCGCAGGCTGATGGTGGACATGCTGTAGGTTTTGTTGTCCTCAATGCCCCACTCGCCCAGGATGCCGGTGGTCGCGCCGACCATGACGCGGCGGTTGTCGATCGGAGCGTCTTCGACCAGAGTTCCTGGGAAGATGTCAGGGGTAGAAAAGGCGGCGGCGTAAACAAACGGGAAAAAGGCGGTGCCTGCAGGGCGACGGCTAGAGAGGGCGCGATTGAACTGACCATCGAGGAAGTCGCGGCCACCGACCATGGCGAGGATGGCGCCGGTGGTGTTGTCGATGACGAGGGCGGCTCCCTGGAGGTATTCAGCGATGGGTTTTGGCTCGGTGGGCTTGATAATGCCAGCCTTGATTTTTTGGGCGTAATCGGCTGTTAAGGCTCGGTATTGCGCAAAGGTCTGGTGGGCGTAATCTGGGCGTTCTTCGACTTGGGAGAGGCGCTTGTGGACGGCTTCTTCAGCGTTCTTTTGGAGGCTTTTGTCGATGGTGGTGTAAATCTGAAAACCACCGACAGCCGCACGGTCTTCACCGACGTGCTCGACGACCTTCTTTTTGACCTCATCAAAGATGTAGCTCAGGTGCGCATTGGGATTTTGTGGAGCCGTGATCATCGGCGTGCGCTTGAGTTCGGCGGCTTTCTGCGTGCCGAGGTAGCCTTCCTTGACCATGCGGTCGAGCACTTGGTTGCGTTCTTTGAGGGCGCGCTCTGGATTCCGAATGGGCTGAATGTTGTTGGGGCTTTTGATCAAGCCACAAAGAGTGGCGGCCTCTGGAATGGAGATGTCTTTGACGTCTTTCCCGAAGTACCCTTTGGACGCCGCCTGGATGCCGTAGAAGCCTCCGCCGAAGTAGATGCGGTTCAGGTAGAGTTCCAGGATCTGGGATTTGGAAAAGTTTTCCTCAATGCGCATGGCGGTGAGGGCCTCCAGCAGCTTGCGTTTGTAGGACTTCTCGGTGAGCTGAAAGGTGTTGCGGGCGAGCTGCTGGGTGATGGTGCTGGCCCCTTGGGTTTCCCTGCCAGCTTGGAAATTCAGCCAAACAGCGCGCAAGATGCCCTGATAATCCACACCGTCATGGCCGAAGTAACGAGAGTCTTCCTGAGAAACGAGTGCGTCTACGAGGTGCTGCGGGATTTCTTTGAACTGAACGGGGGTGCGGTTCAGCATGTAGAGTTTGGCCAATTCCTCACCGTTACGATCAAAGATGACACTGGCGGCCTCCAGTTTGCGCAGTTCGTTGAGGTTGAAGGCGGCGGCTTTGGCCTTCAGCGGGGCCATGATCATGCTGAAGGTGACGAACCCGGCGAGACCGGTGACGATGAATAGCGCCACCAACGCGCCAAACCAGCCGCGTTTGTAAAACGGCACTTTGAAGCCCGGGCCACCACGCCAGTTGCTCTTGGTTTCAAGTTCGATATGGTCTGGGAACATAACGCAATGTCTGCCGCCGTCCGAGGGCCGCGTACGACTGGAGCGGCACGAAACCTAGCCTGAACTTACTCTTTTGCCACCGGATTCCGCAATCTTTGCAACTTCAGCCCCAGAAAGCGCATGGGGAAAGTCCTGTCCGGCCTGGTTTCGGGAGCATTTGGCAGTGGCGGGCGGCTGGTTGCCCTGGGCGGAGGTCATGGATTTGGCGCTGTATCATCCCGAGTACGGGTATTACTCCAAGGCTCCGCGAAGGATTGGTCGCGGGGGCGATTTTTACACG
>JBIIUD010000265.1:0-4981 GCA_044340175.1 Verrucomicrobiaceae bacterium | reverse complement strand
TCGACCACCACGATGGCGTCATCGACCACAATGCCGATGGCCAGCACCAGACCAAACAGGCTCAGGTTGTTGATCGAAAAACCCAGCGCGTGCATCACCGCAAAGGTGCCGACCAGCGAGACGGGCACGGCGGCCAAAGGAATCAAGGAGGCACGCCAGGTTTGCAGGAACACCACCACCACCAGGACGACGAGCAGGACCGCCTCCAGCAGCGTGTGGATCACGGCGTCGATGGATTTCTCCACGAACACGGTGGGATCATAAGCAATCGCAAAGTCCACACCCTCCGGCATCTTGGTCTTCAGCTCCGCCATCTTGGCCCGCACCGCCTGGGACACCGCCAGCGCATTCGCTCCCGGCAACTGAAACACGCCCATGCCCACCGCTTTTTTGTTGTTGAGCAGACTGCGCAGTGAGTAGTCGCCCGATCCCAGTTCGGCGCGGGCCACATCGCGCAGGCGCAGTTTTTCCCCGTTCGGCCCGGTTTTGACAATGATCTGCTCAAATTCTTCCTCGTTGATGAGTCGGCCTTTGGCGTTCACGGTCAATTCGAACGGCGCTCCCTTCACCGGCTGCTGACCGATGGTTCCTGCCGCCACCTGGATGTTCTGCTCGCGAATGGCATTCACGATGTCGCCCGACGTCAAATCACGGGCCGCGGCCTTGTCAGGATCGATCCAAATCCGCATCGCATACTCGCCCCCTCCAAAAACCTGCACCTGCCCTACCCCATTGAGGCGGGAGAGTTCGTCCTTCACGTTCAGGGTGGCGTAGTTGCGCAGGTAAATCTCGTCATAACGGTCGTTCGGCGAAAGCAGGTGCACCACCAGCGTCATGTCGGGCGAGGACTTCACCGTGGTGACTCCAAAGCGCCGCACCTCTTCCGGCAGCTTCGGCAGCACCTGCGCCACCCGATTTTGCACCTGCACCTGGGCGAGGTCCAGATCGGTGCCGATCTTGAACGTCACCGTCAGGGTCATGACGCCGTTGGCCGTCGATTGCGACGACATGAACAGCATGTTCTCGATGCCGTTGATCGTCTGCTCCAGCGGCGAGGCCACGGTTTCAGCGATCGTTTTCGGGTTCGCCCCTGGATAGGTCGCGGTGACGATCACCGTCGGCGGTGCCACTTCCGGGTATTCGGAAATGGGCAACTGGAACAGAGAGATCGCCCCCAGGATGAAGGTCAGGAGCGAAAGCACGCCGGCAAAAATCGGGCGAGTGATGAAAAAACTGGAAAAGTTCATGGGAAATCAATCAGGCCACAAGCCTGTTTCAGGGTTGGAGTTAAGCCTTCAGGCGATCAGTCCTCAGGGTGGGTTGCTGAGCGATCACTTGGCCGCCTGCCCCTTGGTTCCTTCAGGTCCCGCAGCGGGCACCGGTTGCACAGGCATCCCCGGCGCTGGCAGACGCGCTTGACCGTTGACGATGATGTTCTCGCCCTTTTTGAGGCCACTCCGAACGATGCGCTTGCCATCCACCGAGGACCCCAGCACCACCGGGCGATACTCGGAGAGGTTTTGCTCGCTCACCCCCAGCACATACTTGTTGGCTTGATCGGTCAAGATGGCAGACTCCGCCACCAGCAGAGCCGGATACTCCGCCGTCATCGGGATCTCCACACGGGCGAACAAGCCAGGGGTCAGCATGCCGTCCGCATCGTCAAACTGCGCCCGCACAAGCAGAGAGCCGGTGCCCGCATCCAAGCGGTTGTCAAAGGACTCGATGAAACCCGGATGCGGATAACCCGTTTCCCCGGAAAGCTGCATCCGCACGGGAATGCGTTTGTCTTTGTCCAACAGGATTTTGCCCTCCCGCCGCAGCGCCTGGAGTTGAATCAGCGAGTTCTCGTCGATGTCCACATAAACAAAGACTGGGTTCACCGTGACGATGTTGGTTAGTAGGCTCGCGCCACCTGGCATGCCGCTGACATAGTTTCCTGGCGTCACCATAGCCCGACTGATCCGACCTGAAATCGGCGCTTGGACATCGGTGTGGGAGAGTTCGATCTCGGCGGAGTGATGCGCGGCCTTGGCCCCTTCCAGCGCAGCCTGCGCCTGCAAATAAGCGGACTCACGCAAGTCGGCCTGCTCGGGTGACAGGGCCTTCGCCTCGAGCAGAGCCTTCACTCGATCAAACTCTTTCTTGCTGGTCATCACCGCCACTTCAGCGCGCCTCAACTCCGCCGAGGCCTGCGCCAGACGGGTCTCAAACGCACGCTTGTCGATGGTGAACAGCTTCTGTCCTTTTTCGACCAACTGACCCGATTCAAAATGCACCGCCTCCAGGTAACCCGACACGCGCGGCCGCAGTTCCACCGTCTCCATCGCTTCGACACGCCCCGTGAATTCGCGCCACTCCACCAGCTTCCGCTCCTCGACCGGAGCCAGTGTCACCTGCGCGGGCGGCATTTGCATGGCTCCACCACCGCCAGCTTGCCCATCGCCCGCTTGGCGATTGCATTGCACCAGCAGCAGGGTGGCCAGGAGTAAAAGAGAGTTTGTCGGTAGATCGAGAGATTTCACAGAGGAGAACGCGTTGGGTTTTAGTTGACTGGTCGGTTAATTTGAAAAGAAAAAAAGCTCACCGGGGGTCTTCCGCCTTGTCCAGCCGCAGAATGTCCCGCACCCCTGCGTTCAGCGACTCGAGGATGCCCAGGTCATCCCAGATTCGGGCATGGGCGAGCAACCCTTCGGAATAGGAAAACACGATCTTGGCCTTGGCAGAGGCATCCGGCGCGTGCACGGCGCCCTCCGCATGCGCGTCACGAATCGCGCTCTCAAGGTAGCGCAGGTACAGGTGGAGTTTCCCCTTCAGCACCTTTTGGAAAATATCATCCATTGGCCCCACTTCCGTGCCGAGAGTGTGAATGGGGCAACCCAGAACACGACCATGCTTTTCCTTCATCTCCACCTGTTCCTCAATCAATTGCTGGATCCAAGCCTCCAACCGCTCCACGGGCGGTTTGGACGCTGAAAACGCTTGGTCGAGTTCCACCTTGAACGTCTCCCAGCCATGCTCGATCGCCGCCATGGCCAGCGCGTGTTTGGATTCAAAGAAGTGATAGAAACTGCCCTTCTTGACCTCGGCCCGCTCACAGATTTGATCGACAGAAGTGCTCCCGAAAGATCCCACCCAGATCAATTCCATCATCGCCTCCAAAAGGCGTTCTCGTGCATCACTTGTTCTTCCCATGACTCAATCGAGCCACCTTGCGCGAACTAGACGAACGGTCAACTATTTTTATCCGCCTTTCCTTCGCCTTCGTCGTCTCCCTCTCCAACCCAGTTCAGACTAGTTTGATATTTTCAATAATGAATGTATTTTTAAAGAATGCTCGATTGCTCACTCCGGCTCGACACTCAACCCCCAGCTTTCCGTCCGCTTGCCCGCCTCGGTGCCAGGGCGAGCGTTTGGCTGTGGGCCTTGAGTCTCTGCTTGACCCCGGCCAGCGCCGCGGACCCCACCGCCGATCAGCAGTACTGGCTGGAACTCATCAATCGCATGCGACGTGATCCCTCGGGTGAGCTCGCTCGAGTGGTGAATTTTTCCTCTCCCGGCGTCTGGGCCGCCACCAAGTCTGCTGATCCCACCGTCCAGTTCGCCCTCGATTTTTACGGCACCAACGCCGCGGTGCTGCAAACCCAATGGAACACGCTCTCCGCCGCCCCTCCCCTGGCCTGGAGCAACCCGCTTGCAGATTCGGCCATCAGTTACTCCAATCTCATGGTTCAGATGGGGCAGCAGTCGCATACCCTAGACGGCAAGTCGCTGTCCCAGCGGATCATCGACGGCGGCTACACCGCACAGTACCTGGAGGTCGGGGAATCTCTTTTCGCCTCCACCCAGAATGTCTTCCATGGCCACAGTGCTTTTGCCATCGACTGGGGGGACGATGATACCAACTCCTGAAATGGTTTCGGCACCGGCATCCAAACACCGGCCCTGCATCGGGAAGCCATGATGGATCGCCTCCTCAAAGAAATCGGCATCGGCTTCCAAACCGTGATCATCCCCCCAGGAAACGGCACCGCCTCCGGTCCCCTCGCCGTCACGCATCACTTCGGCAGCCAATACCGTTACACCGGCACCGATTACGTGGCGGACACCATCGTCACCGGCGTGGTTCACACCGACAACGTCCTCGCCGATGCCTTTTACACCCCGGGAGAAGGTCTCGCCAATGTCATGATCCAGGTCTGGGACACTTTCACTGCCACCCTCGTCACCTCCGGTCAAACCAACGCCGTCGGCGGCTTCAACATCGTCGCCCAGGACCTCATCCTCGGGCGCACCTACGCCGTGCGCCTCCAGGAGGGCGGTGCACCCGACGTCTTTTTCACCGCTGCCGCCACCGTCGAAGATTACGGCGCGCCTGTGACCGTTTATGACAATGCCTACGCCAGTTTCATCATTGTCCCAGAGCCCAGCACCGCCTTTCTCTGCTTGCTCGCTGGCCTGCTCGCCCTGCCCCGCCGCCGCTCCGCATGATCCGCTCTTTCTGCCTCTACCTCTGTCTCTATCTCTCCGTTTTTGTCGCCCTCAGCACTCAGGCTAAGGCGCAGGAGCCCGCGGGGTTCCGGACCCGCATTGACGCTTATGAGAATGCTGTCCGTGCCAACACCCTGCGCATCATCGAGGCCAAGACCGACGAGGAACGCGCCCGCTACCGCGCCAGCATTCCCGACGCCCTGCCCTACGCCGCCGAAGTCCTCAGCCTCATCCAGAGCCACCCAGACGCTCCTGATCTGGCGGACGCCCTGAACTGGCTGCTCAACCAGTGCCTGCATCTGCCCCAGGGTCAGGCCGCTCTGGAACTTGTCGCGCAGAAATACCCCGCCTTGCCGGGGCTCGCTCCCGGCATCAAGCGACTCGAAGACATCGAGCCCACCCTCGCCGCACCTGTCCTGCGCGCCGTGCTCGCCTCCGCCGCACCGGCCGATGAAAAAGCCGCCGCCCTCTACGCCCTCGGCAGCCACCA
>JBIIUD010000264.1:0-4994 GCA_044340175.1 Verrucomicrobiaceae bacterium | reverse complement strand
CTAAAGCCTTTACTCCAACGGGGCGTGCGAGGCACGCTGACGCGGCGAGCGGGGGAAGACGGTCTTCTGCTACGGGCCTGGGGATTCTGAAAGGGGCAAGGGTTTGGGAACGTTCGTCATTTGAGCATCATGCATCCTATCGAACACCAGATTCAGCAGACCCGTCGCGAGTTTTTGACGACGGGGGCGAATGGGCTGGGTGCGATGGCTCTGGGGGCTCTCTTGGCGGAAGAGGGCCTGGTGACACCTGCCACCGCAGCGGGTGCAGTGGTTGACCCATTGAGGGCGCGTGCGCCACATTTTCCAGGCAAGGCCAAGAACTGCATCTTCATTTTCATGGAGGGAGCACCGAGTCAGATGGATCTGTTTGATCCGAAGCCGAAGCTCAACGAACTGCATGGGCAGCCTTTGCCTGAGAGCATGACCAAAGAGGTGCGTTTTGCCTTCATCAAAAAGGAAACGGCACGGCTGCTGGGCAGCCCGAGGAAGTTCAAGAAGCATGGTCAGAGCGGTATGGAATTCAGTGATCTGCTGCCGCACATGGCGAAGACAGCTGATGACTGGCTGATGGTGCGCAGTTTGCACACAGAGCAGTTCAATCACCATCCGGGTCAGCTCGTGCTGCACTGCGGGCGAGCGCAGTTTGGGCTGCCGACGGTGGGGTCATGGTTGAACTACGGACTGGGCAATCCCTCGAAGAATCTGCCGGGTTACGTGGTGCTGACGGCCGGGCGGGGGACCAGTGGTGGAGCGAGTTTGTGGCAAAGCGGTTTTTTACCAAGCACCTATGCGGGGGTGCTGTTTCGCAATCAGGGGGAGCCGGTGTTGAACTTGCAGAATCCGCCGGGGCTGCCGATGAGTTTGCAGCGCAAGGGTTTGGACACGTTGATGGAACTCAACCAGAGCCGGTATGATCAATTGCGCGACCCTGAGATCGCGAGTCGGATTGCGTCGTATGAGTTAGCCTTTCGAATGCAGAGCGCGGCACCGGAGTTGATTGATTTGAAGGGTGAAAGTGCGGCGACTTTGGAAAGTTATGGGGTCAACCGGGCTGATCCGCCGATCAAAGCGGCGCGCGGAGGCGGGCCTGGGCAATACAAGGCCTTTGCTACGAACTGCCTGTTGGCGCGGCGCATGGTGGAGCGCGGGGTGCGCTTCGTGAGCATCATGCATGCGTCTTGGGATCATCATTCCAACCTCGACAATGAGTTGGCTTACAATGCGGGTATGGCGGATCAACCGATCGCCGCGCTGATCCAGGACTTGAAGCAGAGAGGTCTGTTGGAGGATACCATGGTGGTGTGGGGCAGTGAATTTGGACGTACACCCCTGGGGGAAAATCGCAATGGCAGCCCGAATGTAACGGGACGGGATCATCATCCGTTTGCTTTTACCATGCTGGCAGCAGGTGGCGGCCTGAAGGGGGGGCTGACGTATGGAGAGACCGACGAGATCGGCTGGGGCATCGTGCGTGATCCGGTGGATATGCATGATTTCCACGCGACGCTGCTCAACCAGTTTGGCTTTGATCACCTGCGTCTCACTCACCGCTTTCAAGGGCGTGATTTCCGACTCACGGATGTGGCTGGAAGGGTGATGAAAGAGTGGATATCCTGAACTGTCGTTCACGAATTTGAAATCAGCGGGGCGGGGGCTCCGTATGAGTGGGCCTATGAATCGAGTTGTTTTAGGCGCATGCATGGCGGGGCTAATGGTCGCGCGGACCTGGGGAGCGGAAGTGGTGCAGAAGAAAATCAACGTGCTGGACCTGATGAAGGCCGGACAGGTGGAGTATCACATCAATCCCGAGATGGATTTTCATGATGCGCCTGCAGAGGTGTTTCAGGTGAAGGGCGAAGAGCTGCACATCAGTGGGCGCGGCTACGGCTACATGGTGACCAAAGAGAGCTACAAGGACTATCATCTGGTGGTGGACTTCAAATGGGGCCCGAAGACCTGGGGCAAACGCGCGGATCGCTCTCGCGACAACGGTATCCTCGTCCACTCTTACGGTCCTCACGGCGCTTATTCGAATACCTGGATGGCGAGCATTGAGGCGCAGATCATCGAGGGTGGGATCGGTGACATTTTGGTGCTCTCTCCCAAGCTGGCGGATGGCACTGAATTGACCACCAGTCTGTCCGCAGAGTTCGAGCTGGACCGGGACAAGGAGAAGCGTTGGAAAAAAGGCGCGCCCCGCCAAGTCGTCACCAAAGGCCGCATCAACTGGGAAAAGCGTCACGAGGACTGGGCCGACAAATTGAACATCCGCCACCCAGATGATCCCGATTCGCCTGTGGGCGAGTGGAACCGCATGGAGGTCATCGCCAAGGGCGACACGCTGCAATACTTCGTCAATGGGCGGCTCGTGAATGAGGCCTTCGATTGCAAACCTGCGGAAGGCCGCATCTGCATTCAGACCGAGGGTGCGGAGATGATCGTGCGCAAGTATGAGCTGCATCCGCTCGGCGGTTTCACCGAGAAATGGAGTGCCATTCAGGCCAGCGGCGGCAGTGACATCACGGTGCGTGAAGGCCAGCAGGAGCCGCTGACGCCTGAGGAATCGCTCAAACTCATTCAGCTTGATGGCGACTACGAGGTGCAACTGGTGGCGGCTGAACCGCTGGTGCTTGACCCAGTCGAAGTGACCTGGGATGAGAAGGGTCGCCTATTCGTCGCTGAGATGCGTGACTACCCGCTCGGTCCGCCGAACGCTGGTGATCCCTGGATGTCCCGCGTCTCTCAACTCATCGATGAAAATGGGGATGGGCGCATGGACAAGAGCCTCGTGTTTGCGGATAACCTCGACAACGTGCAGGGCCTGCTGCCATACGATGGCGGGCTCATCGCCACCACGCGCACGCAGATTTTGTTTTTGAAGGACACCGATGGCGACGGCAAAGCGGACGTGATCAAACCGCTCATCAAAGGCTTCAATCCCAAGCACAGTCAGCTTCAGGTCAGTGCGCCGCGTTGGGGACCGGATGGGTGTGTGCATTTCAACAATGGCCTGGACGCCAAAGAGATCTATCCTGCGGATGCGCCGGACAAGGTCGTGGGTGTTCCCGGCTCCAATTTCAAATGGGACCCGAAGACCGGAGCCATCACGCCGACCGGAGGCAAGGGCCAATATGGCGGCGCGTTCGACGACTACGGCCATCACTTCTACTGCTCGAATCGCAACCCACTCATGTTCACCGTCATGCCCTATGAAGCGATGCTGAAAAATCCGCATGCTGGCATCATACAGGTGCATGAAGACATCGCCACGCCGGGCGCGGCCACGCGGGTGTATCCGCTCAAGATCACACACACCACGGCGGACGCCCATGCCGGGACAAACACCGCTTGTTCCGGCCTGGGCGTCTATCGGGGCGACCTCATGCCCGAACTGAAGAACAACGTCTTTGTGCCGGACCCGACTGGGCAATTGATCACTCGTTACAAGATCGAGCCCAACGGAGCCTCGCTCAAAGCCACGCGCGTGGGTGACCGCACCGAGTTCTTCCGCAGCGGCGATGAATGGAGCCGCCCCGTCAATTTCACCACGGGCCCTGAGGGTGCCATCTATGTGTGTGATATCTATCGCCGCTGGATCGATCACGCCCGCTTCTTTCCTGAGTCCTTTGTGCAGGCCAACGACATGCGCCAGGGTGAGAAGCAGGGCCGGATCTGGCGCATTGTGCCCAAGGGGGTAAAAATCGCCGCCAAGTCACCCGCGCCAGCGAGGGCCAAGTTCACACCGCTGCCTGAGCATGACGAACGGACGCTTTTCAAGCGTATCCCTCATATCACTGACAGCAGCGAGGCCGCCGCCATTCTCACGAAGCACGCTGATGATCCCTGGATGGCGCGCATGGTTGCCAGCGCTGCCAGCGGGCAAATGGGCCGCATCCTCAGCCAGCTTGGCGACAGCTTTTTTAGCACCTTCTCTGAGAACCGCAGCGTCACCGTGCGCACTTTCGCCTCCGGCGCGCTGGCAGATGCGAAGCCGGACGATGTGAAGGCGGTGCTCTCGCTCCTGCAGAAAGAACCCGGTCAGCTGCTCTGGTGGAAGCCAGCGTTGCTCCAGGGTCTTGCTAAGCTGCCCAAGGGCCATGAAGACGCCGCCCAAGAGATCGCCGCCTTGCAATCGAAGATTGATGCCATCGTGGCGGATTCCAAAGCGCCGTTGGATCAGCGGTTGGCCGTTTTGCCGCTGCTGGCCGCGCGCAAGTGGGCGGCGGTGGAGCCGGTGATGAAAAGCCTGCTCACCAGCAATCAACCCCAGGCGCTGACCACGGCGGCTTTGGAGTTGCTCAAGAAGTTTCCAGCAACCAGCACCGCCCCGTTGATTTATGACTTGCTCCCGAAGGCGGGTCCGGCGGTGAAGCGGGAGCTTGTGCCGATCCTCACGGCGAACGGCACCACCGCGCTGGAGCTTTTCAAACGCATGGATCAAGGCGAGTTCCCCACTGCTTGGGTGGATGTGGAGACGCGCTGGCGCTACCAGCGTGGCACGGGCGAGATGACGAACTTAGCGAAGAAACTGTTTGGCCAAGCCAGCAGCGATCGCGCCGCAGTGGTGGGCGATTACATGGCGAGTGCCATGGTGATGAAGGGGGATGCCAAGCGTGGGCAGCAGGTTTTTGCCATGGTTTGCACCGCTTGTCACAAGCATGGTGAGATGGGCGTGGATGTCGGCCCGCCGCTGGCGGATGTGAAGGTGAAGCCACCGGAGGCGCTGCTGTCGGACATCCTGGATCCGAATAGGATGTTTGAAGCGCGCTGGAGTGCTTATCAGATTGATACCAAGGATGGTCGCATCTTGAGTGGTCTGGTCACGGCGGAGAGTGCTGACAACGTCACGGTGGCGATGATGGGCGGTGCCACGGAGACGCTCCCGCGGGGGTCGATCAAGGAGATGAAAAGTCTGGATCGCACGTTGATGCCAGTGGGGCTGGAGGCAGCGATCACGAAGGAGCAAATGGCGGATCTGTTGGCGTTTTTGGGTG
>JBIIUD010000263.1:0-5000 GCA_044340175.1 Verrucomicrobiaceae bacterium | reverse complement strand
CTGCCCTGATCCTGCCAGCGCTCCTCATGCAGCACCCCGAACTGCGCCATCGCATCCGCCACCGGCCAGTCTACCCCAGCTCGATGCGGCTTGGCCCCACTCTCCTGCAGCAGCGCGTCCCAGCGCTTGCGCAGATTCCGCCGCCACCGCCCGGAGTGCCGCGCCGCATAGGACTCCCAATTCTCGGGCAAGGTCGTGCAGCGACTGTCATGAACGTTCACCACGCCAGTAAACACCGTGAAGGCCTTCAGCTCTTCCATTAGGATGGGCAGGTTCGGCGAGTCGCCAGGAATCTTATTCAATCTCACCCCCTGCCACTCCGCCCCAAGCAATTTCAATCCCTGACACAGCCGTGGGGTCAGGTCCGCCTCTCGACCCGACGGCACCAAAAAGTCCATCACCTCTCCTTCCACCTCACCCACTCCGCCCAGCCAGCAGAGCTGCCGCAGATAGCGCCGCGCACCGCTGCTCGAACGCCCAATCACCAACGGCGCGATGCCCTCCACCACGCCAAACCCGTTCTTAGCCACGACCAAAGTCAGTTCAAAGTCCTGCCCAAAAGTCTCCCACCACAGACGCACCCAATCCCAGCGCATGAACACCGACCGAGTGCTTGAGGCCTCCACCAACTCGTCCCACACCGGTTGCAAAGCCTCAAACCCTGCCAAAGTCCGCACGATCTCCAACTTCCCCGGCCAATCTGGGTGATGCAGATTGGCTAGGCCGTCGGGTGCCCACACCGCCTCTTCCCCTGCCAAAACGCGTTTGGCCAGGGTGAAATCAGGAGAAGCGGAATTGCTGGCACCGTGCATGGGTAAACAGGAGATCTGTGGCTCCTGCAAAGGTTACCCGGCGGCACTGTCTTTGCCAATTTATTTTATAATTATCATAGGTTAACCCAAAACCTTGCTCCCCACCCTCTGCAAGTAGGCCTGCACCGCCCTCATCGTCTCTGCAGCGATGTCCGCTTCCGCTTTGGCAAACGGAGGCCGGAACCAAGGAAAGCTTCCCAGCAGATCCGGCGTCACCAAGACCTGCCCATCCGTGCCCATTCCTGAGCCAATCCCAATCGTGGGGATCCCTACCGCCGCAGTCACCTCCGCCGCCACTTCCGGCATCACACTTTCCAATATCATCGCGCACGCCCCCGCCGCCTCCAGAGCATGAGCGTCGCGCAACAGCTGCTCAGCACCCTCAACCGTTCGGCCTTTCTTTTTGTAGCCGCCCTCCTCGCGCACACTCTGGGGCAGCATTCCGATATGGCCGACAAACGGAATGCCCTCCTGCGTGATCGCCCGCACTTGGTCCGCCATGGCCTCGCCACCCTCCAACTTCACCGCATCCGCCCCCGCCGCCATCAGCCGCCGAGCATTATGCACTGCCTGTCCCGGCATCATGTAGCTGCGGTAGGGCAGATCCGCAACCACCGGTGCCCGCGTGGCCCCGCGCCGCACCGCGCGCGTGTGGTGCAGCATGTCCGCCATCGTCACCCCCACCGTATCCGCCAACCCAAGCACCACCATGCCCAAAGAATCCCCCACCAGCAGCAGGTCCACGCCCGCTTCATCCAGCAGGCGCGCCGTCGGGTAGTCATACGCCGTCAGCATCGCCAATGGCGGGCCGTTCTTCTTGCGCTCAATCAGGTCATTCAAACTCAATAGCATCCCCTCCCCATAATCCATCCCCATTCACCTTCCAGCGCAAACCGCTTCTGGCTTCGTGCGCGAAGGCGGTGTTGGCTGGCGAAGGTGAAGTGAGCGTCAATCGAACGATTCACTAACTTTTGAGAAACATATCTTGAATAATATTGATATTTACTTGAATATTATTGAAATGAAACGCCTTCCCGTCACCTGCCCGAGCTGTGAGCATCGACTCCAGGTCAAGCGTCTCACCTGCGACCATTGCGGCACCGAGGTGGAGGGAATTTACCCGCTCCCTATGCTCGCGGCCCTCTCGGCGGAAGATCAGGCCTTCATCTGCGACTTCGTCAAAGCCAGCGGCAGCCTCAAGGAAATGGCCGCGCTGCTGAAGGTCAGCTACCCCACCGTGCGCAATCGGCTCGATGAGGTCATCGCCAAGCTCCAACCCACGCCTCCCACACCATGAAACCGAGCCAAATCCTCTTCCATCCCTTCCTCCGCATCGCCGGGGGCCCCGCGCTCCTGCTCGGGCTGGCCGCCATCACCCTCACGGGAATCATCGGAGCCAGACAAGGGCTGCATTTCGACGGCGTGCTGGACACACATACGGGCAAAAGCGGGCCATGGTGGCTCTTCGTGTCTGAGGGGCTCATCAACTGGATCAGCCTCGCAGTGCTGCTGCTCATTGCAGGTCGGATCATCTCCAAGACTGCCTTCCGCAGCATCGACCTGCTCGGCACCCAGGCTCTCGCCCGCTGGCCCACCGTGCTGACGGCGCTCGCTTGCCTCACCCCTGGTTTTCATCGTTTCAGCAAGGCGCTCGCGAAATCCATCATCGGCCTCAAACCCGGCCAAGTGCCTCAATTACCTCCCGCAGGGCCAGACGCCGTCGTGTTCGGCCTCGTCACGCTTTTCATGCTCGCCTGCACCGTGTGGATGGTCGCGCTCATGTGGCGCTCCTTTTCCCACTGCTGCAACGTGCACGGCGGCAAAGCCGTGGCCACCTTTGTCATCGCGCTGCTACTGGCGGAGCTGCTCTCGAAAGTGCTCATCGGTCAGCTTTTTCGGCTCCTTTGATCTCCCGACCCTATGAAAAGAGGCCTCCTTTCCTGGATCGTACTTCTGTTGGCGGCAGGGGCACTGATCAAACTGCACCTCGAATGGACACCGCAACTGCCGGAGCACGTCGCCGCCCATTTTGACATGGCGGGTCGGGTCACTCGCATGCGTCTTACCGGCTCATTCGGACTGGGAACTTGGGCAGTGCATCTCGGGCTGGCCGTGCTGGTCATCGGATTGATGAGCTTGCTGCATCTGCTTTCGCCTCAGGACATCAAGCTGCCAAACGCCGACTACTGGCGGCAGCCAGAGAACTTCAAACTTGCCTGCCAGCGTCTGCGCGACTGGTCACGCTGGTTCGCCGCTACTTTAATCATCTGGGGCATCTTCTTTGATCGACAGCTCTTTTTGGCCAATCAG
The DNA here is from genome assembly GCA_044340175.1 of Verrucomicrobiaceae bacterium. Classification (GTDB taxonomy): domain Bacteria; phylum Verrucomicrobiota; class Verrucomicrobiia; order Verrucomicrobiales; family Verrucomicrobiaceae; genus JAGRPD01. Next base: position 1,878 of record JBIIUD010000263.1, on the reverse strand, counting down.
CACCAGCCTCCCTATCTCGACCCTTATGCCATGACCCTTCTCATCGCTGCAGCCATCATCGGCATGACGCTCCAGATCGGACTGTTTTATTCGCACTTCAGCCGCATACCTCGTCCATGAACCTCCCCGACCTCCGACAAAAACTCCGCCAGGACGCCGCGCCTTCCCAGGCGGCCATCGCTCGGCGATTCTTCAAAACAGGCCCTGGCGAGTATGGCGAGGGCGATCGCTTTCTTGGGCTCAAAGTGCCGCAACTACGTGCGGAGCTGCCCCACACCGATGCCCTCAGCGAGGCGGACGTCTTGGACCTCCTGCACTCCGAATGGCATGAAGAACGGCTGCTCGCCCTGCTGGTGCTTGCGCGTCGATTCAGCCGTGCCAAGCAGGACCCCGCCACTCAGGAGCACCTCGTCAACCTCTACCTCGCCCACACGAAATGGATCAACAACTGGGACCTCGTCGATAGCAGCGCCCCGCAGATCCTCGGTGCCTGGTTGCTTCGGCGCGACCGCGCCGTGCTCGATAGGCTCGCCGCCTCCACCAGCCTCTGGGAGCAGCGCATCGCCATCCTCGCCACCCAGGCCTTCATCCGTGCGGGTGACTTCACCGACACCCTCCGGCTCAGCGCCCTCTTTTTGACTCATCCGCACGACCTCATGCACAAAGCCTGCGGCTGGATGCTCCGCGAGGTCGGCAAACGCGACGTGAAGCCTCTGCTGGCCTTCCTCGACCAACACACCACGAAAATGCCTCGCACCCTGCTGCGCTACGCCATCGAAAAACTTCCCGAAGAGACCCGCCAAGCCTACCTGACAATGAAGGGGTGAATGCTTTCACATCCCAAAATGCAGCGTGGGCAATCCCTTTTTGAGCGAGTAAGAGGGTGATGTACAAAGGAAGAAGCACTGCGAACGCCCTCACCGCCGCCCCTGCGCCGACCGGTCCACCAGGTTCTCGTAAATCTTGCGCCGCTCATCCAAGCCGAGCCCTTGGTTGCGATGGCCCAGCATTTGCCGATTGATCTCCTCCCGCTGGTCCACACTCAAGCGCGAGAGCTTGGCCACCATCTCGGGCGGTGGCGCTCTCGGGTAGCCGTCAGAGGAAAAACCTTCGCGATAGTTCACCGCCGCATTCTTTGCCTCCGCCAGTTGAGAGGAACTCAGTGGCGGTGCTTTGCCTGAGGCTCCTCCACTACTGCCACCCACCCCAGAGGCAGAGGCACCCTTCTTCGGCGGCGGCTTCTGGTAGCGCAGCGCAATGACTTCTCCTCCCGCCACCTGCACCTTCGCCGTCCAGGTCGCGGACGGACCATTCGCCCCACCCACCCCGATCAACTGCCACCCCTGCGCGTTCGCCGTCTTCGAGACCACCTGAGACTTCATCGTTCCGGTGTCCAGCAGCGTCGCCACCACCTCCCCCTCGATCGACGCCACCCCTGTCAGAATGATCGAGCTGGCCGGATCCACCGTCCGCGTGAAGGGCGAGCTCGTGTAAAGCACTTCAAAGATCTTCGCATCCACAACCGGAAGCGAAAACCCCTCCTCCGCACGCACCAGCCCCATACCCATACAGGCAAGAAGCAGACAATTTCGCGCGATGAACATGACAACGTTTCGACCCTCCATAACGCCATCCCTCCGCCGCGCCTTTCCCACTTCCCGCAAACCCTCGCCCCTTCCCCACGTTTCTATCTTCTGCCCATGCACCGCCGCGCCCTTCCCCTCCTGCTTTTCGTCACCCTCCTCGGCCTCGACCTCGCCGCCCAAACCCCCGCACCCCCCAAGCCTCCCGAAGTCCCCACCGACCTCTCCCCCCGCATCCAAACCCTCCAGCCCGGTGTCAAGCTCACCCTCCTCGCCGAGCACCCCGACCTCGTCA
>JBIIUD010000262.1:0-5005 GCA_044340175.1 Verrucomicrobiaceae bacterium | reverse complement strand
TCCGAATTCAATGCCAACCACCGAGACACCACCCACAAGGTGACCGTGGAGCCAGACTCGCGGCTGGGGGGGATTTTTGGCGAGTCCGAGTTTGAAGTGAACTCCCTGCACCACCAGGCCGTGCGCAAGGTCGGTAAAGGCCTCCGCATCGTCGCACGCAGTCCAGAAGGCATCGTCGAGGCCACGGAAAGCGTGGATCCCCATCGCTTTCTCATCGGTGTGCAATGGCATCCGGAGAAACTCATGCCGGAGGATCAACGTCAGGCAAAACTGCTGAAAGCCTTTGTGGAGGCGGCCAGAGAATCCAGGCGCGTGCCTTGAGATCATCTCGAAAAAGAGGGCCGCGCGGAGAATAAATGGCTTCGCGCGGCTTTTTTGCTTTACGAATTGTCGAAAAGGGCACAAAAGTGTTCTCAAGAACATCTTTTTTGGATCGTTTTTGACTCAACACTCCACCTTTATTCCCTAACACCATGGCTCGATCCCCCTCCAAAGACTCCGGCGACTCCGGCGCGCAAAAACTCGCCGATGCCCGCGCCCGCAACCTCGACCTTGCGATCCAACAAATCCAAAAAGACTTCGGAGAAGGTGCCATCCTGCGCATGGGGGACGACAAAATCGTGGATGTCTCGGTGATTCCTACCGGCAACCTGCTCATCGATCAGGCGCTAGGAGTCGGCGGTTTCCCCCGGGGTCGGATTGTGGAAATCTACGGCCCGGAATCCTCTGGTAAAACCACCCTGACCCTGACCGCCATCGCGCAGGCGCAAAAAGCAGGGGGTTTGGCGGCCTTTATCGACGTGGAACACGCGCTCGATCCTGGCTACGCACGCCGCCTCGGGGTGAACATGGACGAACTGCTGGTCTCCCAGCCTAGCTCCGGGGAAGAAGCGCTGCGCATTTGTGAAACCCTGGTGCGCTCCAACGCCCTGGAAGTGGTCGTGCTCGACTCCGTGGCCGCGCTGGTCACCCGCCAAGAGCTCGACGGCGAGATCGGCGACTCCACCGTCGGTGCTCAGGCGCGCCTGATGAGTGCTGCCATGCGGAAGCTCACCTCCATCATCTCCAAAGCCCGCACCTGCGCCATCTTCACCAACCAGATCCGGGAAAAAATCGGTGTCATGTTTGGCAACCCAGAAACGACGCCCGGCGGTAAAGCGCTCAAATTCTACGCCTCCATGCGTCTGGACATTCGCCGCATTGGCGCCATCAAAACGAGCGACGGCACGGTCACTGGCAACCGCACCAAGGTCAAAGTCGTCAAAAACAAGATGGCGCCCCCTTACACGGAAGCCGAGTTCGACATCATGTACAACGAGGGCATCTCCAACGTCGGCTCCTTGCTCGACCTCGCCCTGGACTTTGACCTCCTGCAGAAGCGTGGCTCCTGGATCAGCTACAAAGGCAGCCAGCTCGCGCAAGGGCGGGATGCCGCTAAGGAGGCGCTGCGCAATGACCCGGCGCTGTACGCGGACATCGAAGCGGAAGTGCAGATCAAACTCAAGGACAAGCGCGATCTCGCTGCTGGTCCCAGCCGTTCCAGCAGTGCTGCCGCCCCGGCCGCTGCGGCTGACATCAGTGAGGAGTAAGCAGCTGTTGGTGATCACATCGAACGTTACCCTGAGGTGAGCCGAGCCGAGCCGCCCGCCTCAGGGTTAGTGCTTGGACTCCGAGGTCTGGGTCTGGGTTCGGGTTCAAAACGGAGGCCTCTTCGGCTCCATTTCCAGCATCCCCCTGCTTACACCGCTACCGTTAGACGGCGGTCGGCAGGTCGGAAGTGCACGGGGGTCTCCCCACGGAGTTCACCATCCAGTTCCAACGGCACTCGGTAAGGCTTCGTGGTCGGGTCAGCGATAGTCACCGTGAATTCGCGGGCTTGAAAATACTCAAAATCCTCTCCCGGGGCATCGCCGAGGCTTGTCAATCGACCGACCAGTTGCGCCAATTCCCAAGGTCCCACCTGATGGACGACCAGCACATCCAGCAGACCATCCGTGGGGTCTGCCTGGTCAAAGAGCCGAAAAGGCCCCCCGTAATGACGGCCATTTCCGACTAGAACCAAAGTGCCCACATGAGGTGACTCCCCTGGCACTTGGAGGGTCAGAACTGGCGAGCGGCCGAGCATGACCCGAATGGCGGAAAGCACATAACTGAGCGGCCCCAGTTTTTTCTTGGCCTCCCATGTCGTCCGCCGGATGATCTCCGCATCCACCCCGACACCCGCCAGTTGGATGAAATAAAGATCATTCGCCATCCACAGATCGATCTCGCGAGTCTGCCCAGTCACAAGCCGTGCCCAGCAGGCAGACAGGTCATTGCCGGGGAGGTTTAACTCCAGGGAAAAGACATTCATGGTGCCGATGGGCAGCACGCCGAGAACGGCTTGGGGCGCTCCTGGTGCCAACGCTGCATTGGCCCGGCAGAGCCCCTGCAAAACCTCGTTGACGGTACCGTCGCCACCAGCGGCCACGACCAGGCGATGCCCCTCGCGCACGAGCGCCTCGGCCAAGCGTTCGGCGTCACCGGCCTGCTGAGTGACGATGACACGCGGGCTAGGCTGCAGCGCCTCAATGGCCGCGATACGGCGCGCCGCGTGAGTGCTGCGAGCCGCTGGATTCACAATGACGGGTATGGAAACTGCCATGCGGCTGCGTTTATCGGCGAAGAGCGGGCAAAACGCCAGTGACACTTTTACCCCTGTAGGGGCAAAGCCAACTTTCGCGTAGCCGCCATGCTTTGACTTCCTGACCCACCGGACGAAGGTGCACCCATGTCAGCCCCTTCCTCCAACTCTCTGCCCGGCCTCCTCGGATTCACCCCGGACGAGATGATCGAACTCGTCACCGGCTTTGGCCAGCCTGCCTTTCGTGGCAAACAACTCGCCGAATGGATCTACCAAAAGCGTGCCATCAGCTTGGAGGCCATGACCAACCTACCGAAAGCCTTGCGGGAATCGCTGGCAGGCGCGGTCAGCGTCCGCAGCATGACTCTGGCCCGTGTAGAAGGGAGCAAGGACACCACCCAGAAACTGCTGCTCAAACTGAGTGACGGGCGCTTCATCGAGACCGTCCTCATCCCTGCCTCCCCTGCGCTCTACGGCGAGCAATCGGATCGCCTCACCCTCTGCGTCTCCAGTCAGGTCGGCTGCGCTTATGATTGCCAATTCTGCGCCAGTGGCTTGGCGGGGTTCACCCGGAACCTGATGGCCGCAGAAATCGTCGAACAGGTCGTGCAGGCGGAAGCGCATGCGGGCGAGCGCATCGACAACATCGTGTTCATGGGCATGGGCGAGCCTTTGGCCAATTACAGCTATCTCATTCGTGCCATTGAAATCCTGAATGCGGATTGGGGTATCGGCATCGGTGCGCGCCGCATGACCGTCTCCACCAGCGGTTTGGCGCCTCAGATCAAAAAGCTCGCGGACATTCCTTTGCAGATCCGGTTGGCGATCTCCCTGCACGGGGCCAGCAACGAAGTCCGGGACCAGATCATGCCGGTGAATCAGAAATACCCGATCGATGAACTGTTCGAAGCCCTCGCCTACTGGAAGCAGCACCACAAGCAGCGGCTGACCTTTGAGTACATCCTCATCGCTAACGTCAACGACAGCCTGGAACAAGCCCGGCTCTTGGTGAAGCGGGCCCGGAGCGTGGAGGCTAAGGTCAACCTGATCCCCTACAACACCGTTGAGGGACTCGACTGGCAGCGGCCTGAGGAGGCGCAACAGGAGGCTTTTTTGAAAGTGCTCACCGATGCCAAAGTGCCTGCCACACTGCGCCGGGAAAAAGGCCACGACATCGCTGCTGCCTGCGGCCAACTCCGTCTCAAACAAGAGACCGAGCTCGGCATCATCGAAAGTCCCATCCCCACCAAACGCATCACCATCGGCTCTGTCAGAGCTTAACCGAAATTCCGAAGTTCGAGGTGCTCAAGCCTATCAGGTGCCTCCAATTTCGGAGTTCGTGCTTAGCTTCCGCTTGGTTCCCTGCCCCGCAGGTCGCGGAACTGGGAACTGCGCACGATCAAATCGACCAGTGAGCCAAAACGGAGGTCGGTTTTCATCATCTGCTCGATCAAGGGCTTGTCCGTAAGCTGGACGCTGCGGCCGAGGGCGTAGCCAAGGAGTTTGCGGCAAAACTGGCGCGTGAAGTCATCGCGACGTTGAGTGAGCAGGTAATCACGCAGATCCTTGAGACCATCCACGGCGGTGCCGTCGGGTAAGGTGGTTTGGGTGTCGGCTTGGCGTGCGCGGCCGATGGCGTCGAAGCCTTCGAGAGCGAAACCGTAAGGGTCGATGCGCTTATGGCAGCCAGCACAGTTGGCATCGCTGCTGTGTCGCTCGATGAGTTGACGCTCGGTGAGATTGGCGGGGGCTTCTTCGGGCAAGATCGGAATGCCTTTGGGCGGCGGGGGCAGCTTTTCGCCGAGGACGACCTCGGTGAGCCAGGTGCCACGCAAGATGGCACTGGTGCGGGAGGCGCCGGCTTGTTTGGACAGCGTGGCCGCAAAGCCCAGGATGCCACCTCGGCCTTGGTCGTGCAGACCGTCGATGCGATGCCAATCCTTGTTTTGCCTCAGATTCAGGGAAACCGCAGATTGTTCCCCTGAGTTTTTGATCTGTGGCTTTCCTGAATCTTTGGCAAAACCCATTCCATAGTGATCAGCAAGCGGTTCATTCAAGAAGGTGTGATCGGCATCCAGCAGGCTAATGATGCTGCGGTTGTTTTGGATGAGATCGATGAAGAAGCGGGTGACTTCCTCCTGCATGTCGTCTCGGAGGTCGAGGAAGGTGGGAAAGTGGCGTTCGCTCTTTTCATCCAGCGTGGCGACATCGCGGACATGGAGGTATTGGCAGCCGAACTCGAGGGCGAGGCGGCGAACTTTGTCGCTCTTCAGCATGCGCTGGGCCTGAGCGGGTATGTCTTCGAGCTTGGCGGATCGCAATTCGGCATCGGGCGCGGAGGACCAGAGAAAGTAGCTGAGGCGTGTCGCAAGCTCCTGAGCA
>JBIIUD010000261.1:0-5016 GCA_044340175.1 Verrucomicrobiaceae bacterium | reverse complement strand
GGCTCTCGCTGAGCGCAGTAGCTTCCGCCGCTGACACCGGCTGGCTCGTCTATGAACTCAAGTTCACTCCAGATGTCGTCGGCAGTCTCAACTTCCAATTTTACACCGGTGCCTACGTGGTGACACCTGTTGTCGGCGGCGCCTCATCCTTGATCCTCACCACAGAAGAAGGCAGTCGCCTCTACACCATCGCTGACAAGGCCGCCCGTGTTTTCACCGCCGCTGGCCCCACCACCCGCAAGACCGTGCTCTCCGCCGTCGCCCTCAACGGCACCGCTCAGGCCTCCTACCTCGCCACCGGTGACATCAATCACACTCTCTCGCTTCCCGGCCCCAAAGGCCTGCGCTCGTTCCGCGTCGCCGGCTCCCTGCGCGGCACTTTGATCGCCTCCGACGATGACTCTGAGGTTCGCACTCTGCCAAAAGACGGGACCCTCGGCATGGTCGGCAGCGCCATCATCGAAGGCCGCCTCCGGGAAGACCTCACCTACAACGCAAGCCAGCACGCCACCCAACCCGACGCTGTGCTCTACCTCGCCGGTTTGCTCGAACGCTACGGCTACCTGGCCGAAGGCTCATCAGCCGCCACGACCCTCGAAGGCTCTCCCGCCGTGGAGGGTGTGGATGCCTCTCTCTTCCCTGCCGATAGCGCGGTCGAGTCCACCTCCAGCCGCTGATTCCCGCGCATGAAAAGTGTCCGTCAGGCCCTCACCCAATGCCTGGAGGCCGCAGGCAGCAGCGGCATCCCGCTGTCCTCCGCCTCTCCTAGCTCCTCCGTGATCACTCAGGTGCTCGATCACGGCTCTGTGAATGAGGAATCTTTCCTGTCGAACCTCGCCCCACGCCTCGGCATGCCGTGGGTGGACATGCCTGTGCCCGACTCCGCTGACGCACCCGAACTCAAACGCCTCCTGCCACCCCGCGTCGCCTTACGCCACCAGTTGCTGCCGCTGTCCGTCGAAGAAACGCCCAGCCTCAAGACCGATGCTGAAGGCCTTGCCACCCCGCCCACACGCAAGCTCCTGCTCGCCACCAACGACCCCTTCAACCTCATCGCCCGCCAAGCCGTCGCTCGTGAGGTCACCCTGCCCGTCCGCTGGTGTCTCGCTCCCAAGAAACGCCTCTTCAATGCCCTGCGCGACTTCTACGGCGTCGGAGCCGATACTTTCGAAGAGATTCTCAAAGGTCGCGATGTCGATTCTGCGGATCTCGAACAGCGCGATGAAGCCAACATCATCGACGCCGATGACGAGGAAGCCTCCGTCGTCAAATTCGTCAACCAGATCATACGCGAGGCCCTGGAGCAGCACGCCACCGACATTCACGTCGAACCCATGGAAGAAAAACTGCGCATGCGCTACCGCATCGACGGTCGCCTGCGTGAGGTCCCCGTGCCGGAAAACATCAAACAGCTCCAGCAGTCCGTGCTCGCCCGTTTGAAGGTCATGGCGAAACTCGACATCGCCGAGCGCCGCCTCCCCCAGGATGGCCGGATCAACCTGCAAATCGCCGGGCAATTCATCGATGTCCGCGTCGCCACCATTCCCTCCGTCGAAGGTGAGAGCATCTCTCTGCGTCTTCTGGGCCAAGAAAAATTCAACCTCGACCGCCTCCAGTTCGAGCCTGACCTGCGCCGCGAGACCGAGGCCCTCTTGAAAAAGCCGAACGGCATCGTGCTCGTCACGGGCCCCACCGGCTCCGGGAAGTCCACCACCCTTTACACCTTCCTCTCCCAGCTCAACACCGAGCACCGCCGCATCGTCACCATCGAGGACCCGGTGGAAAACAAACTGCCCGGCGTCGTTCAAATTGCCGTCCGGCCAGAAATCAACCTCACCTTCGCCACGGGCCTTCGCTCCATTTTGCGGGGAGATCCCAACATCGTCATGATCGGGGAAATGCGGGACTTGGAAACCGCAGAGATCGCCATCCGCGCCGCGCTCACCGGTCACTTGGTGTTCAGCACCCTGCACACCAACGACGCCATCGGCGGCATCATGCGTCTCGTGGACATGGGCGTGGAGCCCTTCCTCGTCTCCTCCTCCGTGCGCGCCTTCTTTGCCCAGCGCCTCGTCCGTGTGCTCTGTCCCGAGTGCAAAATCATCGACGCCAATGCCGAGGAAAAACTGCGTGAGTTCGGTTACACCGGCCCGATGGATCGGCCAGTCTTCGCCGCGCGCGAGGGCGGCTGTGAAGCCTGCCGCCACACCGGCTACCGGGGCCGGATGTCCATCTACGAACTCGTGCGCATCACCCCTGCCATGGGAGAATTGATCACCGCCCGCGCCGGGGCTCAGGCCCTCGGTCAGCAGGCGCTGAAGGATGGCTACCGCCCCATGCGCGAGTACGGCATCCGCAAAATCATGGAAGGCATCACCACCGTCGAAGAGGTCATCAGCGTGACCGTCGCGGACTGAACCTGCATTGCCCAAACGAATCCCTCTCCCACCGGCGTTACCTCCCCACAGCTCTTCCCGCCATGCCCGCCTTCACTTACCAGGCCACCGACCCCACCGGACGCACGGTGAATGGCACCCTGGAGGCCACCGATCGCGGCTCTGCAGTACGTCAGCTCAGCGGCAAAGGCCTGCAGCCGTTTCAACTCAAAGAGCACGGTCCCGCCGCCGCCACCCCAAAAGCTGCGCCCACCGCCTCCAAAAAACCTGCGGTCACGAGCAAAAAAGCCACCGCCAAAGACAAGCAAGACACTGCCCACACGGGTGCCGATGGTAGGGTCAAACTCACCAGCGGCCAGGTGCAGACCTTTGTCGAAGAACTCTCCGAACTGCTCGGCGCCGGCATGAGGCTTGAACCCGCCTTAAAACTCATGGAAGGCCGGGGGGAAGGCGTCACCGCGCACCGCCAGGCCGCCCGCCGCATTGGCAATCTCGTCCGTGAGGGCCATCCCTTCAGCAGCGCCCTGCGCCAGGCCTCCCCGTCCTTTGGGGAACTCTTCTGCGCCGTCGCCGCCGCCGGTGAGGCCGGGGGCTCCTTGGCAGAGTCCATGCAGCGACAGGCCGCCTACCTCGCCAGCTCACGGGAAATCCGCTCCCGGGTCAGCGTGGCCCTCATTTACCCCAGTTTCCTGTTTGTTTCGGCCATCGGCGTCACCATTCTTTTCGCCACCTTCCTCATCCCCCAGCTCACCGAAATGGTGCAGTCCATCAGCGGCAGCCTGCCACGCGGCATCCAGATCCTGCTCGCCGTCACTGCTTTTATCAAGACTTGGTGGCTGGTCATCTTGCTCGCCTTCGCCGGGCTCGCTGCCCTGCTCGTGCTCTGGGCGCGCAGCAAGGCCGGGAAACCCACCTGGCACCGTGTCCAGCTCCGCCTGCCCTTCGCCGGACCCGTCTTGCAGGCCAGCTTTCACAGCCAGTTCCTTGAAACCCTCGCCAGCCTCACCGTCGGCGGTTTACCCCTGTTGAAGGGCATGGACCTCGCCGCAGGGGTCAGCTCAAACCTTTACATCCGCAAAGAAGTCGTCCGCGCTGTCGATCTCGTGCGTGACGGCGGCTCCCTATCCCGCGCCCTCGAGCGCACCGACCTCTTTCCCATCAACCTCATCGAAATGGTCCGCATCGGCGAGCACACCGGCGAGCTGGGCGAGTCCCTCCGCCGCGCTGCCGACCGCTGCGCCCGCGATCTCGGCAAAAAGCTCGAGCGCGCCGTTGCCATGATGCAGCCCCTCATCATCCTGCTCATGGCTGGCCTCGTCGGCATCATGGCCTACACCATGATCTCCGTCGTCTTCGAAACCATGAACGCCGTCCGCACGCGCTGATGCCCTGGTTGAAGGGCAAAGGACCGCAGCCGTTCCCACATCCAGAACCACGCCCCTCAGCCCGCATCGCCCCCCGTTCGAGCCCCCTTGTAGCGACCAGCTCGCTTGCACGACATTCCCTGAACCCAAAATCCGCCAACAACTGAACGGTTAAAAAACAATTTGACCGTCAGTCAATTTGGACAAGCTTGTGTGGATGTCGATAGCAAGTCCCTCCATGCAGCGCAAGGAACGAGAGTTCCTGGCTCGGGAGGCATTGATCGTCACGCACGCGCGGCGGCTGCTACTGGAAAAGGGTTTTCAGGCTTGGAACATGGAGGAATTGGCCGGCGCAGTGGAGTATTCCAAAGGCACGCTTTACCAGCATTTCACCTCGAAAGAGGATTTGGTTTTAGAGGTAGCTACAGATTCTTTGAAGCAGCGGGCGGACATGTTCGAGAAGGCCTCTCGATTTCAAGGGCGGACGAGGGAACGCTGTCGAGCCATCGGGTTCGCGTGTTGTGAATTTGCAACCAACTGCCCGGAGTATTTTCATATCGAGATGATGCTGAAGTCGGCATCCTTTTGGGAAAAGGCCAGTGAGGCAAGGAAACAAGCCCATGCGTTGCAAGGCGCGCGGTGCTGGCGAGCCGTCAATCATATCATTGTGGAAGCCATGGCCGTGGGAGATTTGCCACGGGAACCCTACAGCGCGGAGCAGGCCACCTTTGCTTTGGTCTCGGTGACGGTGGGCAGCCATTTGATGGTTCAGGAGCCTCATTTGCGGGTCCAGGCTGGGATCACGAATGAGATGATGCCGGTGAGGGTGAATCAAGACATGATCTGTGACGGCTTGCGATGGAAGCCTTTTTTGAATGAGTTCGATTATTCAGAAACCGACAGGCGGATCATCAAGGACTTGTTTCCTAACTCGGTGAACTGGTATCACTCACTGAACAGCTGAGTTTTTTTGGGAGCATTTTGACCCACAGTCAATAAACGACGATCATCCATGAATTACATAGCATTGCAGATGTTGATGGCAGACCGGGCCAAGTACTTTGGTTTGATTTTTGCATTCGCGTTTTCGACCTTTTTGTTGGAGAACCAAGTGAGCATTTTCACTGGGATCATGAAGCGGACGGGGAGTCAGATCCTAGATGTGACGGATGCGGATGTTTGGGTGATGGATCCGTACACCGAGTATTTCGAGCAGACGAAGGCGTTAAAAGACACCGATTTGACACGGGTGCGGG
>JBIIUD010000005.1:0-15632 GCA_044340175.1 Verrucomicrobiaceae bacterium | reverse complement strand
TCGTCGATCCCCTGAATTATGCCTCGACCCTCCATCCTGACATTCATATTCTTGGGGATGCCCAGGGCACAGGTCAACCTAAGTCGGGCCACATGGCCAATTCCCAGGCCAAGGTCTGCGCGGACGCCATCATCCGCTCTTTCAGTGGCGAAGCCCCAGAACCTTCACCCGTTACCAGTTCGGCCTGCTACAGCCCGATCACATCCAAGACTGCTTCTTGGCTGACCGCTTCCTTCCAATATGATCCCGCCACCAAAACCATGAAGCGTGTGGATCCATCCTTCGCAGAAGCGCCCAGACCCACCTCGGATGGCATGCAAGAAATGTTCCAATGGGCTGATAACATCTTTGCCGACTCCTTCAGTTAAATGACATTCATTCACGATATCCCAAAAGCATCAAATCAGTCTCTTTGAACCTTCACCAGTTAGCCATTGGCAAGTTGCCAACGGCTAACTGCAGATTTCCGCCCCTCGACTTGAGTTCGATCTTTTTTGGTTTGAAAAATCTTTCCCCGAAAGACTTCGCTATTAGTAAACGTTAGTTTAGACATAATCGAACTATCATGACTTCACTGCAACGCGCTATCGCCACTCTTCTGCTCGGGGTTTATGCCCTGACTGGAACGTCGGCACTGCCTGCGTTGGCGACCTTTCTGGCCAATCTGGATGGCGGGCACGGCGTGAATGTCATTTTTACAAAGGCCGGCACTCATCTATCTCTCAAGCATCAACAAAGTGATATTACCCTCACTGCTGACGAGCATCACAGCACCGCAGGACGCTTGGTCACTCGCCTTTGCCGGAACAACGCCTCCGGCACTCACGAACTCGAGTCCCAACAACTCGCTCCCAATGTCTCGCCTAATCGCGAGCTCAAAAAAGCCCAGGAGCCACTGCCCTCACCCCTGCTCAATCATCAAGCTTCTTGGGTCCTTGCCATCGTGACCTCACGTCCGACCTTCGAATCGCTGACGTCCTGTCAAGCTTTCGCGGCATCGCGAAGCGTTCCCTTGCCCAGCCAGTGGCCCATGACGGCCACAGTGCAGTTGTTGCTTTGAGACCCTCGCGCGTCTGACCTTCGCTTTCGCTCCCAGAGCGTTGAGCGGTCCGACGTCGCCTCCATCGAGCTCATCCACCCCATTCAGCCCAAGCTGACTGGTCGGTGTCTGCCCGCCCTACCGCATCCCCTCCGTGCGACTCAGTCCAACCCGGTTCCCAAGGAACCCCCTGCAACGCCAAAAACCAACGCCCTTTTTATGAAACAACGCCTCTTTACTTTCGCAAGAATCACCGTCCTGAGCCTCTACTCGCTGCTTGAGACTGCATCAGCCGAATCCGCAATCCACCTTACGGCCGAAAGTTTGGTGAACGAAGCCATTGCACGCAATCCCGAAATTCGCTTCTACCAAGCTGAGATCGAAGCGGCTCGCGGAGGCCGCGTGACGGCGGGTCAATACGCCAATCCAGATCTCAACCTGGAAGCTGGATCCATGCGTGTCAATGATCTTGACGGCCGTCGTCTCGGAGATGGCCTCGTCTGGCGAGCCAGCATCACGCAGGTGTTCGATTTCCCCGGACGGATGGCCCTGCGTAAAGCCATCGCTGAACGCGACATCACCTTGGCAGAACTCGGTCTCGAACAATACCAAGCGCAACTCGCCAACGAAGTCCGCGCCCGCGCGGGAGATGTGGTACTGCTGAAACGGAAGGAAGATGCTGCGAGGTCCGTGCGTGAGCGGTTGGTGGCCCTCGTCGAGGTGCTCGTCCAACGCGACCCTGGCACCGTTAGTGCACTCTTAGAACGTCGCATCCTTGAAGCGACTCTGCTCACTAGCGACCGCTCCCTGACTGATGCCGTCAAGCAATCCCGCGAAGCCAACGCTCAACTTGCGGTTCTCTGTGGAAGACCGCCCGATCAGTCTTTGCACATCGTCGATGCCCTGACCGAATTCCCCAGCCTTCCTTCCCTGGAGAAACTCAAGCAACAAGCGGCCGAAACCAATTTTGACCTCCACCAAAAGCGTCTCCAAATCGCACGCCAAGGACTGCAAGTGGACCTGAGCCAATCCGACCGCTGGGGTGACATCACTTTTGGCCCCTACATGGCGGGACAGCAACCCGGTGGCAGTCAGATCGAGGGCGGTCTCGTTTTGTCGATTCCTTTGCCGCTTTGGAACAAAAACAAAGGGCAAATCGCCACGGAAACCGCGCGCCAACAACAAGCGGAAGCGCTTCTGCTCACGACTCTTCGTGACCTTGAACGCGACCTCGCCATCGCGCGCGGCGCTTATGCTTCCGAACTTGAAGCTCTTGCCCGCTGGCGTCCTGAGAGTGAAAAACAATTTCGTGAAGCCTCCGAGGAAGCCGACCGTCATTATCGCCTGGGCGCTGTTCCCGCGGCCACTTACGTCGAAATGCAAAGAGGCTATCTGGATGCCCTCGACGCACTCATCGAGAGCCGCCGCAATGCCTGGAAACACCGCATGGAAATTGAACGCCTGATCGGTGCCCCGGCCTTAAACCATGGCGATCAAAGCACTTCACGCCTCGCCAAAGACGGCAAGGAATGAACCCACACCCTGCTCATCAAGCCCTCAAAAATTGCCCCTATGATCAACGCCATCATTGACCTCTCTTTGAGGAACCGTTTCCTCGTTGTGATCGGCTCCTTGCTGCTACTTGCTGCCGGACTCTTCTCCGCTTTGCACCTCCCTGTGGATGCGGTGCCGGACATCACCAACACTCAGGTTCAAGTCAACACCGCCGTGCCCGGCCTCGCTCCTGAGGAAACCGAAAAGCTGGTGACCTATCCAATGGAACTCGCTCTCGCCGGTATTCAAGGCGTCGAAGAATTCCGCTCTCTGACCAAATCGGGTCTGTCACAGGTCACCCTTGTTTTCCGCGAAGGCTCTGACCTGTTCCGTGCCCGCCAACTGGTCAGTGAACGCCTCGTCCAAGTCGATCTCCCCGCCGGACTCAGCCCGCAAATGTCACCCATCAGCACCGGTTTGGGTGAAATCTTATATTACACCCTCGACTACACCCCGGATGCGCCCGAGCGCAAAGCAACCCGCGAACGCCAACTCATGGACCTGCGGGACGCGCACGACTACATCGTAAAACCGTTCCTCCGCACCGTGCCAGGGGTCGCCGAGATCAACAGCAGCGGTGGCTACCAACGGCAACTGGTCATTTCCCCCAAACCTGAGGCCCTCAGTGCCGCCGGCATGACCTTCAGTGAACTGGCGGAGATCATCGGTCAGAATGTGGACAACACAGGCGGCGGCGTCATCGAGCGCGGCCAGGACCGTGTGCTCATTCGCGGCGTCACCAAGGTTGCTAACGTCGATGACATTTCAAATCTGCCTGTCAAATTTGCCGCCGGCATTGAGCCTTTGCGCGTGAAAGACCTCGCTGAAGTTGGCATCGGCAGTGATGTGCGAACGGGTTGCGCGGCTGAGAACGGAGAAGAAGCGGTGCTCGGAACCGTGATGATGCTGGTGGGCGAAAATAGCCGCATCATCAGCAAGCGGGTGGAAGCCAAGTTAGACGAACTGCAAAAGAAACTCCCCGCCAACCTGACTCTGCGCATTCAATATGCCCGTAGCTCGGTGGTCGACCGGACCATTCAAACCGTCGAACACAATCTTTTTGAAGGCGCCATCCTGGTCATCGCGGTCTTGCTCCTGCTTCTGGGCAACTGGCGCGCCGCGCTCATTGTCGCGTCCGCCATTCCATTGGCCTTTCTCTTTGCCCTCATCGGCATGACTTTTGGCAGCGTCTCGGGCAATCTCATGTCCCTCGGGGCCGTGGACTTCGGCCTCATCATTGATGGCGCTGTCGTGATGGTTGAGAACATTGTTAGGGTGTTGGGTGAGAAGCAGCACGAACTGGGCCGCAAACTCACCGCCAAAGAGCGACTTAACGCCGTCCATGAAGCGGGCGAACAAGTCGGAAGCCCGATGTTTTTTGGCGTTCTGATCATCACCCTGGTCTATCTTCCCATTCTCGCATTGACGGGTGTGGAAGGCAAAATGTTTCACCCCATGGCCATCACCGTCATGTTGGCGCTGGGTGGCGCACTGGTGCTCTCTCTCACTCTAATGCCCGTGCTTTGCTCCCTTCTCCTCACGGGCAACATCTCCGAAAAAGACAATCTCATCATGCGCCTGTCGAAGGCAGCGTATGCCCCCTTGCTTAGCTTGGCGTGGAAGACGCGTTGGGGCGTTGTGGCTGCCGTCACGGCACTCCTGATAAGCACCGTCGCTTTGTTCATGACCCTCAAACAAGAGTTTGTCCCCACATTGAATGAAGGTTCCTGGACGGCCATGGTCTACCAACCCGCAAACACCAGTCTCAAGACATCCCTGGAACGTTGCCTCAAGACTCAGCGCTACCTCCTCGATCAAGTGCCTGAAATCACCCGCACTTTCGCCCGCATCGGCACCAGCGAAGTGGCCACGGACCCCATGTCCCCAGGGGAATACGATCTGTACATGTCATACAAACCTCAAAGTGAGTGGCGCAAAGAGAACGGGAAAACCGTCAGCCGCGACCGCCTTGCCGATCTCGTTCGCGAAGAACTCGCGGTCGAAGTGCCCGAGCAAGACTACGACTTCGCTCAACCCATCCAAATGCGCTTCAATGAGATGCTCGAAGGCTCGCGCGCCGACCTCGCCGTTCGCATCTTTGGCGATGATTATGACACGATGGAAGACATCGCTAAACAGGTGAAGGCACTCCTTGAAAAGCAAATGGGCACCAACAACGCCGAATTTGAAAGCCAGGGCCGAGTGCCCGTCCTCGAGATTCGTGTGGATCGGGCGGCCATGCTCAAGTTCAACGTCGAAGCCGCCGAAGTAAACGCCGCGATCTCAACCGCCATGGCCGGCCATACCGCAGGAACCTTGATCGAACACAATCGACGCCGAGACATCGTGGTTCGCCTTCCTGAGACGCTCCGCAACGATCCTGAAGTCATGAAACAACTGCCCGTGCGCACCCAGGACGGTTCCTTGATCGCCCTGGGCCGGTTGGCGGAGTTTGTCGAAGTCCCCCAAGTGGATGCCATCGGTCGTGAATCCGGCCATCGTCGTGTAGGCCTTAATGTGGATCTGGCAGGCGGCACCGATTCTGAGCGCTACGTTACCGAAGCACGCGCTGCCATCGCCTCATCGATTCAACTTCCCGAAGGTTACCGCGTTGAGTTCGGCGGCCAATTTGAACACCTCCAGGAGGCGCGCGCCCGCTTGGCGGTAGTGGTGCCGCTGGCGCTCGTGCTGATTTTTGTACTGATCCATGCCGCCTTCAAAAGCGTGGTTCAAGCCTTCATCATCTACACCGGCATTCCGCTGGCCATCACCGGTGGTGTCATCGCCTTATGGATGCGGGATCTTCCTTTCAGCATCAGCGCCGCCATCGGCTTCATTGCCTTGTGCGGTGTGGCCGTGCTCAATGGCGTGGTGCTCATCAGTTGCTTCAATCAACTCCGCAATGAAGGCAAATCCGCCGCAGAAGCCGTCACCGAAGGCACCTTGCAGCGACTCCGTCCTGTCTTAATGACCGCTCTTGTCGCCAGTCTGGGATTCATCCCCATGGCCATCAGCGAGGGTGCCGGAGCTGAAGTCCAACGCCCCCTCGCCACCGTCGTCATCGGAGGTATCGTCAGCAGCACCTTCCTCACGCTTTTTCTCTTGCCCCTGCTTTACCGCTGGTTGGTTGGTCGCCCTGTGCGCACTCGCCAAATCGTCGATGCATCCGTCCCACAAAGCCAGGTTCATGTGGCAGCTTCATCGCCTCAGTTTATTGCCCCGAACACGCACCCACAAGAACCCCCAAACCCACTGTCTACCCCCAAATTAGGGTGCCTAGGGGATAGTTTCTGATCTTCGAACCCTGATAAAATGAAAGTAAATCCATGTCTAACACCCTTTCAAATACCCGTCCTTACACGCCATCCATCGACGGAACGGCTTCCCACTATGATGATCTCGACACCTTCTATCGCGATATTTGGGGTGAACACGTTCACCATGGTCTGTGGCTTACTGGCAAAGAATCGGACACTGAAGCGGCGGAGAATCTGGTGACACTTGTGGCGAAGCTGGGAAAAACCGGTCCAGGAACGCAGGTATGCGATGTGGGCTGTGGCTACGGAGCAACCGCGAAGATTCTGGCAGAACGCTACGGAGCTGATGTCACCGGTTTGACGGTATCCAAAGCACAATGGAATTACGCTCAAACCAAGAATGCGGTCGGAGATCAGACCACCTATCTTTTGCGGGACTGGTACGCCAATCAACTCCCTGACAATCGATTTGATGTGGTGGAGACGGTCGAGAGTCTCGAACACATGCCAGACCTACCCACTTTCTTTCGTGAATGTTATCGGGTCATGAAGCCTGGCGGTCGCCTGGTCGCCGTGGCATGGATGTCCTGCGAAAACCCTTCGCCTGCTTCGAAACGTTTTTTGATCGATGCCATCACCCGGGAGTCTCAAATCGCCGGAGTCCGACCTGAAAGCGAATTTAAGGCGGCCACCCTAGCGGCGGGGTTCACCCATTACCAATTCACGGACTACGCCAAGCAAGTGAAACGCACCTGGCCACTCTGCGCTTGGCGAATGATCAAAGGCTTTTTCACCAAACCCCACTATCGGAGTTTCTTGTTCAATTCGGAGAATCCCAACCGCATCTTCGCCCTTACCCTGTTTCGAATCTGGCTGGCTTATGAACTGGGTGTTCAGCGCTATGGCGTCTTTTCCGCAGAAAAACCTAACAACTAAAGGGAACCTCATGAAACCAGTACTTACCTCTCTTCTCCTGCTGCTTTTCACTCCACCAACTCAGGCCGAAACCTGGCATGGAACGGCGTCCATTCAGTTTGACGGCACATCCACCCTTCATGACTGGGGCGGCAAAGTCGATGCCGAACCTTTCAAAGCTGAAGTGGCCATGCTCACAGGAAAACCTCAGTCCGTGGCTGCCAAGGTCGTCGTCAAAGCTGCCAAAATGGATACTGCAGACGAAAAACGCGACGAAAACATGCGCAAAGCCATGAAAGCACCTGAGCATCCGCTTATTGAGGCTGAAATTGATTCGCCCTTTGATGACATCGCTGCTGGAGAGATACCCCAAAAGCTGCCGCTCACCCTGACAGTGCTCGGAAAGCCCCAGAAGATAACTGGCACCATCTCGAACTGGCGCTTGTCTGGCGACACAGCTACCTTTGATCTCAACGCTGACCTCTCTTTGAAAAAGAGCGGCATCATGGTGCCAAGCGTACTGATTTTTATCAAAGTGGGAGATGCCATTAAAATCCATGCCTCCGTCACCCTGAAACGTCCATAACTCGCGCCCGTCATGTCCACCTACATTCACCGAATCTGCACCCGCGCTCCCACTTGGACCTATGAACAAAGTTACATCCGGGACCGGATGAAATCGTGGAGCACTGACCCCAAGACCAAGCGCCTCATTCACGCCATTTATAACCGCAGCGGCATCGAGACCCGGCACAGCGTTCTGGGAGATTTTGCCGACCCAGGGGAAGCCTCCATCTATCGTGTCGATGAGGCGGGCGAGATGATTTCTCCTGGCACCGCTGAACGCAACGCTGTCTATGCCCGCGCCTCAAAGGAATTGGCGGTACAGGTCGCCAGGCAGGCGATTGATGAGTGCCCAGGCTTTGATCGCACTGAAGTGACTCATGTCATCTATGCTTCTTGTACCGGATTCACCAACCCAGGCCCTGATTACCACATCATCCGAGAATTGGGCCTACGCCACGATACTCAGCGCTACACGCTGGGCTTCATGGGCTGTTACGCTGCCTTCCCGGCACTGCGAATGGCGGCCCAATTTTGTGAGGCTGACCCGAATGCTGTGGTGTTGGTGGTCTGTTTGGAACTTTGCACGCTGCACATGCAGATCGACACCAAGCCTGACAACATCCTGGCCAATTCCCTGTTTGCTGATGGTGCTGCGGCGGCGATTGTCAGCGCCCGCGAACCGGATGGCACCGTTCCTTATTATGATCTCCGTGGCTTCGCCTCCGCCCTTCTACCGTCAGGAGAAGCTGCAATGGCTTGGGACATCGGCGATGAAGGCTTCAACATCGTCCTTTCCAGTTATGTGCCCGATATCATTGGCGCGAATGTGCGCGAACTTGCTCAAACCTTGCTGACACGGAACGCCTTGAGCCTGCCTGATATTCAGGAATGGGCAGTCCATCCCGGTGGCCGATCCATCCTAGATAAGGTAGAACAGAGCCTGAAATTGCCACCTCAGGCCCTTGAGGCTTCGCGCAATGTGCTGGCGGACTATGGCAACATGAGCAGCGCCACCATTCTTTTTGTCCTCAAGGAGTTGCTGGAGAATGCGGAAGCCGACCAGGCGACGACAATGGCCATGGCCTTCGGACCTGGTCTCACCGTCGAAACCGCCATCATGGAACGCATCGGTTGTTGTTCCCCCAGTCTGGCGGTCAACCATGGGGAACTCCCTGCTTCCGACGCCTGCTGATCCGATGCCGGTTTACTCCATGACTCAGCGGTGGACCGCCCTTTTCATCGGGTTAGTCTGTCACCTCATTTTCATTGCGTCCCTGGTTGTGATGTCTGTCTCGCTTTACCAGGGTCTGAGCCAAAGTTGGTTCTCACTGCCAAGCAAGGCGGGTTGGGTGGTCAATCTTGTGCTCGTGACCCAGTTCGCCTTCGGGCACTCATGGTTGCTTTCAGAAAAAGGCCGCCGCTTCCTGGCCAGACTGGCTCCTTTTGGTCTTGGCAAACCTTTGGCCACTACGCTTTACGCCGCCGTCGCTTCATTGCAGCTGCTGGTCTTGTTTTTGTTTTGGTCGCCTTCCCACATTCTGTGGACGGCACCTGAAGGCTTAGCGCACACCACCATGACGGGCTTTTACTTGGCCTCCTGGTTGCTGCTGCTCAAGGCCATGAAGGACGCGGGACTTGAAATTCAGTTGGGCTACCTCGGTTGGCACTCGGTTTGGTCAGGCCAAGAACCCATCTACAAGTCATTCGCGCGTTCCGGACTCTTCAAATACACCAGGCAGCCGATTTATTTGGCCTTCACCCTCATTCTATGGTTTGCGCCAACCTGGACACCCGATCATCTTTTTCTCGCGGTTGCCTTAACGGTTTACTGCGTCGCCGCTCCGCTGCTCAAGGAGAAACGTTATCTGAGCTGGCATGGCGATGCCTTTCGTCGTTATCAAGCCCGTGTTCCATACTGGATTCCTGGAAGCAAACCCCTGCAGAATGGGCCTCCCTCTGAGCCATCAAAATCCATGGATTATGAAGTGGTGATTGTTGGAGGCGGCCCGGTTGGCCTTCTGCTTGCCAGCTTGCTCGGCGCCCGAGGCATTCGCGTTTTGGTTCTCGAAATGCGGACACAAAAGGTCCAGTGGTCGCAGGCCATTGGCATCACGCCCCCTTCCCTTGACATTCTAGCCAAACTGGGTCTGGACTCGGCATTTGTCGCAATGGGGGTGACGATTCGGGACTGCCGGGTTTATGGTGATTCGGGTTATCTGGGGTGCGTCAGTTTTCGCAATCTGCCAGGCAAACACCGCTATGTTCTGTCACTGCCCCAGATGCTTACCATGGACCTCCTGGAGCAAGAGACCGCTCGCCACACGAACGTCACCGTTAAGACGGGCATTGAGGTGCTGGCAAAAAAGCAAACTTCGGAACGAGTTACCCTGCAATGCCGGGATCTCAGTGGTGGGGAGATCTTCGACGTCAGTGCCGCCTATGCCGTCGCCTGTGATGGCAACCGCAGCCGCCTGCGGGACCTGCTCAAAATCCGGACACACGCCAAATCTTACGGATGCCATTTCGTCATGGGAGACTTTCATGACTCAGGCACGCTGGGAGATGACGCCCATTTGTTTTTCACTGTAGACGGTGCCGTGGAATCGTTTCCTCTTCCCGGTCAAAAACGTCGATGGATCGCTCAAACCAAAGACTTTGTTAACGATCCAGCTTTTGGAACCATCAGCACGCTGGTGAAGCAGCGCACAGGCATCTCATTGGCAGCGGAAGACCAAATCGACCAAAATGCTTTCTCTCCGCGGCGTCTAGATTGTGAGGTCTATCACGATGGTCGCGTATTGCTTTGCGGAGATGCCGCCCACGTGATGAGTCCCATTGGAGGCCAAGGCATGAACATGGGTTTCGCTGACGCCAACTTCGCCGCCGATGCGCTGCAAGCTGTACTGAGCAAAGGCAAAAATGCAGACGTCGTTTTCGCAGCCTATTCAAAAGCCCGCCGCCGCGCCGCCCTTGTGGCGGCTTCACGCGCTGCCTTGGGTATGAATCTCGGCATTTGGACAGGTCCTTGGCGCTCAGGTCTTCGTGACCTTCTTTTCCGCCACTTTTTCTTTATTCGCCCTCTGGAGACCTATCTCGCGCGCTGGTTTGCCATGCGCAGTTTGCCCTCTGATTCTTGGGCTAGGGCGCTTTTGGCTGAGAGTTCGCCACTAAGCAACGGCTAGCCCCGACTTCGTTCACCCGAGTTCTGAATGCGATCTTGAGTCACCGCCTTTAAAAGCATGTTTTACCACATTCGGTAAATCTTGTTTGTGAGCCGACTTCGCCATGGTATGAAAAGCTTTGTCGTGCCAGAAGTTGCCAACAGCTGCCTAATTCATACTGCTCTGCTCTCCCTATCCCTGAGCTCGACGTGGCTTACTGCTTGCACCGCGTCCAAAAAAAATGCGCCCCTTACGTCCATTGAGCGCCGCAACAAATGGATTGCCCCCTACCCTTCCCACCTGCCCTTTCGACAGATACCGAAAGGACCCAGTTTTGAGGAACTCAAAAAACTGGCACTCGATCCAGTGCCAGCCCCTCGGACACAAGCTAAGATCAACCACCTCTTCTCCACCCCCTCCATCAACAACTCCGCTTGGCGGAAGGGGCAACGCCCTCAAGTCTCAAACAATGCCCATCTGGGCGACTTTCTGCGCATTGCTTCCTGGAACATCGAAAAAAGCATCCACGCCAAAGCCGCGGCCGAGGCGCTGAAGTCAGAAGCGGCTTTTCTGCGACACTTAAAACCCAGTGTGCTTTCAAATCCTGACCGCTTAAAGGAGGCTCTTCGACAGCGCGAGCGTCTGATCACAGCGGACGTGCTCCTGCTTCAGGAAATGGACATTGGCTTACCACGCTCAGGTTATCTCGATGCCACGCGTGAGATTGCAACGGCCCTCGGAATGAATTACTCCTATGCGCCGCAGCAATTGGAGATCGATCCTGTGACGCTTGGAATCGAGCCCGGAGCATCGGCACCCGACTCATCACGCTACAAAGGCCTGTTTGGCATCGCAGTCCTATCACGCTACCCCATTGTAGCAGCCTCCGCCTTCCAACTCAAAAGCCAGCCCTATGATTGGTATCATGGCGAGCTCATCCCTCCTGATAGCGTCGAAAAAGTGCGCCGCCTTGGCGCCAAGCTCCTTTTCAAAAGTCATCTCGAGCGGGAAATGAAAATAGGAGGACGCATCTTCTTCCGGGTTGACCTTCATATTCCTGGACTCCCTGGCGAAAAAATCAGCATCATTCATAACCACTTGGAAATCAAAACCACCCCACGTGGACGCGAGGAGCAGTTAAAGGAAATCCTTTCCCATGTCCACGCTATCCCCCACACCGTCATCATGGCTGGCGACCACAACTCCGCCCTTGCCGACATCAGCCCCACATCCCTGGTAAAACTGGCCAAACAGACCGTTCAGGATAGTCAGACATGGGTCAATCTGGCCACCAATCTGATCGGAACCAACAGCGGCGTTGGTCTCGTCCGCAGCACTCTGAACGCCACCAGAAATCTGCATAATCCCTTGGCGTTCAACATTCCGGTCATTCTACCCAATCGAGCGCGCCAGCTTTTCCGCCTCATTGAAGAGTATGAATTTGAGGACGGTGGGAGATTTGATCCGCGTGGCGACTCCGAGCGCTCCATCAATGGATCCACAGGTAAATTTGGCAACTCCAACGAAAGCTATTTCATGGGCCTCCGCCCCACCTTCAGAGTCCCACGCCCTATCGGCCCGGTCGGCCGCACACGCCTCGATTGGATTTTCGTCAAACAACCCGCTAGCTTAAAGGGCCAATATCAACTTGCCCCCCACTTTGGCGAAACCCTGGAAACCTTTGATACGGCTTTGCATTCGCCCCTCTCAGACCATCGCCCTATCGTCGCAGACCTCCCCCTGAAAGAGCCGACACTACGAGCGCCCAAGCCTGTTCGCATCCGCCCCTGAAAAGCGGTGGCGTGTTCTTAATCCTGTGTTATGGCTTCCCCCTCAGGTCCATTTAGTCTATGAAACTCACCGTTCGTCTCCTAGCTCGCCTTGCCCTCATGATCGCCGTAGCCAGTGTGGTTAGCTGCACCAGCACCAAAAAGCCCGCTCGCGGAAACTATTCCACCCAGTTTGACCCGCCCTCACAGCAGCCCACCAATAAATCCGCCGTCAAAGTCAAGATCAGCACTGCGGCCCAGAGGCTCTACGTGATGGAGGGAGATCGTGTCTTGCTGGCCACCCCTTGCTCAGTCGGCAAACCCGGGTCACCCACCCCAGGTGGTGTTCACCGCATTCAAAGCAAAACATGGAACCGCCGCCGTCAAAGCCAGCCTGGAGCAGGCTACCCCATGACCTACTGGATGTCCTTTCACTCCCCCGCCTATGGCATGCACTGGGGCTTTGTGAAACCTTACCCCTGCACCCATGGCTGTGTGCGATTGCCGATCAAAGCCGCCAAGAAAATTTTCGATATGGTTTCCGTTGGCACCCCCATTTACGTCTCGGCCAGCCATCCCGAAGATGCCACCGTTGGCAAATCCCTGCCCGTATTGGACGACACCACTCTTCCAGACCCCCCCATGTCTTACATGCTCAGCCCGAAAGTGTTTGAGGACGCCGCCCAAGGCCGCTTCTACACTTTTTGATGCCTCCCCTCATGAGTTCTACCTCCCCTGCCCCCACCCCCGCCGTCAAACGCCGCGTCAACGTCCGCACTCCTGAGGTGATGGAACGCGTCCAGGCTGAGGTCGAAAAGCATTATCGCAGCCCTCTCGTTGATGCCATCCGTGCAAGCGGTGGCGTCATCCAGGTCGGCCAAACCGTGGTAAGACTCGCTCGTGATTTCGGCTTCTGCTATGGCGTCGAACGCGCTATCGACCTCGCCTACGCCGCACGCCGCGTCTTCTCTGACAATCGCATTTTCCTTCTTGGCGAAATCATTCATAACCCCGAGGTCAATCGCCAACTGGACGCAATGGGCATCATCCGCATCCCCATTGAAGAGCACCTTACCCAGGTCGCGCAATTGAATCCCGATGACGTCGTTATCGTGCCCGCCTTTGGCGCTGAGACAAGCCTGATGAAACTCATCCAGGAGCGCGGTTGCTCCGTCGTCGATACCACCTGCGGAGACGTCATGAGCGTGTGGAAACGTGTGCGCGCTTATGCGCGGGACGGTTTCACTTCCATCATCCATGGCAAAGCCTCCCATGAAGAGACCCGCGCCACTTCCTCCCGCGCTTTGGGTGACTTGGAAAACGGCCAGTATCTCGTCGTTCTCACTCTTTCAGATGTGGAATGCGTTTGCGACTACATCCGCCACGGCGGTGACCGCGCTGCTTTCCTTACCCGCTTTGAAGGCGGCGTATCACCTGGTTTTGATCCTGATCTGCACTTGCAGCGCGTCGGTGTCGCCAACCAGACCACCATGCTCAAATCAGAAACGGAGGAGATTCAGCGACGCCTGCAGCAGGCCATCATCGACCGCGACGGACCTGACCTCGGCCCGAGTCATTTCCAAGTCTTTGATACCATCTGCGGGGCCACCCAAGAGCGCCAGGACTCCTTGTTCAATCTGCTCCGTCTGCCCTTGGATATTCTCCTCGTCGTCGGTGGGTACAACAGCTCCAACACCACTCACCTCGTCGAGATTGGCGAGCAACAACTCCCCACTTTTTTCATCCGCACCTCCGACTGCCTCACCGCACTCGAGACGATCATCCACTTTGATATTCATCAAAAAAAGGAAAAGCAGAGCTACACCGACAAACTGGCCAGCAAGGAGCAAGTCACCATCGGCATCACTGCCGGCGCTTCCTGTCCGAACAATCTGATCGAAGACACGATCTACCGTGTTTTTGAATTGCGCGGCACAGATCGCAAGCAAGTCATGGCGAAAGCAACTTCACCTGGAGCCTAACAACCGAGCTGCTTAGGTATTCAAATGAACACTTATGCAGTAAATAATTAAGTCTTCCTGACTTTTTTGTTTACCTTTGTATCAAAAGGGCGCATCATGGCCTCTGGAATTCATCGTTCAGCTCCTTCCTTTCGAACGCCCATGAAATCATCTCCCTTTCCCCTCTATCTTTCGTCAGGCCAATCAGCGTCCGCCTCAAAGCTCGACAACCCTTTGGCCGCTTTTTTAGGCAGCCTCGTTTTGGTTGTCGTGGTCGCCATTCATTTTTACGCCCTCGGGGCTAAATCGGATCCGGCGGTGTTAGCTTACGACGAGTCCTCCACTTGGCAGCTTGTCGAAACGGCGCCGTCTGCCTCAGTGGCCTCCGCCTCGTCGGTTCTTTTCAGCAAACAGGATTTTTCCAGTCTCGACGCGACCACTTCGACTGGCACCATTCTGAGCACCAACACCACGATCCTTCCCAATTCCAATCGCAGCTTCGGCCTGAGCAACTCGCCCTCTGACTCTTTTGGCTTGGAAGCCACCCTGCTGGTGTTGAACTTCGGACCCTGAATCGAGTGCAAGCAGGCCGTCAGTGGTCTTTCCAGCTGACTTAACGAATCAAGGTTGCTGGCCAACACGGATCCCTTCAAAGGAGTTCAAGTTGAACCCGCATTCAGTCTGTGGCATGGAGGCTGCACTACTTCATGACCGAACAGGAAACCACGCGTCGCACTTTTCACAATGAACTGTGGCGGGCGATACCCGTGGGCACTCTCGATACGCTGATCACCACCTTCGGCATGCTCATCGCCGTCAGGGTCTTTGACATGCAGGCCCTGGCAAAATCCTTGTTCATCGCCTCCACCAGCGGCGGTCTCATGATGAGTCTTTTTGTGGTGCCACTTTTGCTGCGCTCTCGCGGCACCATCGCTAGTACAGCGGCCAAGGTCCAACTCTGTGGCGGTGGAGCCATGGCGGTCTCAGCCCTCTTTCCTGGGTCCTCTTGGCTCTTCGTTACTGGACTCAGCGTCGGCCTCTTTTGCATGGCCATGCAGATCCCTCTGCTGACCCAGCTTTACCGCGCCAATTACCCAGCCCATTCTCGGGGAAAGCTTTTCTCGCTCACCGGCACCGCGCGTGCCACCGCCTCCATGGTCTTTGGTCTGTTTGCAGGCTGGTTGCTCACCCTTGACCTGCAAAACTACCGCTGGCTACTCATCGCCTTTGCGCTTTGCGGCATCACCTCTGGTCTGCTGACCTACCGTCTTCCCGCCACCTCATGGCAACCACCGACTGAGGCCTCCGGCTCTCTTTGGACCTCCCTACGCTGGATCCAACTCGACCGTGACTTCCGCACACTGCTCATCTCCTGGATGATGATGGGCATCGGTAATCTCATCGCGGCA
>JBIIUD010000561.1:0-3205 GCA_044340175.1 Verrucomicrobiaceae bacterium | reverse complement strand
GCCAACCCCCAGCACGGCATCAACCTCCCAGAAAAAGACATCGCCTGGATTGTCGGCGTCATTCCCGTGATTTTTCGTATTCTTTTCTCATACCCTTGGGGCCTACTTTATGACCGGGCTCACTTCTTCACCGTGCGCGCCAGCTTGAATGTCCTCTTTGCCGCCGCAGTTTTTGTTTTCTTTTATGGTCAGGGTTATTGGGCATGGACCATTGGCATGGCTCTCTTTGGCATCGCCAACGCGGGCGGCAATGTCACCTGGAGCCTATGGGTCACCAAGCTCGCTCCCCAACACGCCGTGGCGGAATACATGTCCGTGCACACCTTCTTCACCGGGTTCCGCGGTCTCATCGCCCCCTTCATCGCCTTCTATCTTATCGATCACGTTTCCTTCTCGAACATCGGCATCGCCTGCTCCGTCGCCATTCTGGCCGCCAGCGGCTTCATTACCATTCGCGCCCGTGGTGGCGATACCAGCACCAGCAGCCGCCTCGACCCACGCGGTTCCTATGAGCGCCTCTGAACGGTCGCTTGCGACTGACGGCGAAACACACTGGGAGCGACACCTTTCGCGGCGAGGAATCGCCGGTTGAAGTTCGCTAAGTTGTCAAACCCGCAATCCAGAGCCACATCACTGACCGTGCGCCCCGGTTGCTCAAGCAGTAGCCTGCACGCGCGACCAACACGAAGCTCATTCACATACTGAGGCACCGTTCTGCCCGTGCGCGTATGAAAAAAGCGACTGAACGCCCCCTCACTCAACGCCGCCAGCGCTGCCAGTTCACGCCGCTCCAGCTTTTCCGTGTAATGGGCATGAATGAATGCACAGACCCGTTCCATGCGATCCTGATCCTCTGAGCGCAAGGTCGGCTCATAGGTCGCAGAGGCCAGCGCCCGCACCTCCCCTGCCCGCGCCGCCGCCAGTCGGGCCAAAATCGTCAACAGTTCCACCAACCGCTCCAGCCGACCCAGGTCCGGCAGCACCATCATCCGTCGCGCCACCTCCTCGCGCGTCTTACCCGTCACCTCCAGTCCGCGGGCCGCGCGCCGCAGCAGCGCCCGCACCCCCTCCATCTCTGCCTTCTCCATGAACTCCCGCCCGACAAAGCCCTCATCAAACCGCACAATCACCGCCCTCGCCTCTGAGCCCGCATCAACCGCTTGGTGCCACACATGCGGCAGATTGGCCCCCACCAACACCAGATCCCCATCCGTCAACGCCCCCAGATGGTCCCCCACCAAGCGATGCCCCTGACTGCGCACCGCCAGGGTCAATTGGTGTTCCGGGTGAAAATGCCAACGCGTGCCGTAGTCTATGCCCTGCACCACCTCACAGTGCAGGGACTCGCCCAGTCCCATCGGCACTTTTTCAAAGACCGGCTTCATTGCATCGAACGTCTCTCATCCATGGCCCGCGCA
The DNA here is from genome assembly GCA_044340175.1 of Verrucomicrobiaceae bacterium. GTDB lineage: Bacteria > Verrucomicrobiota > Verrucomicrobiia > Verrucomicrobiales > Verrucomicrobiaceae > JAGRPD01. Next base: position 1,787 of record JBIIUD010000561.1, on the reverse strand, counting down.
GTTCTAGCGGCGTTGCGTTAAGCCTCAATCACCTGCGACCTGACCTAGCTTCCGGAACTTGTCGTAGCGCCCATTGAGCAGCTGCTCTGTGGTCAGTCCTGACAGCTCATCAAGCGCCGCCAGAATCCCGGTCCTCAAAGCCGCCGCAGCAGCCTCATGATCATTGTGCGCACCACCGAGAGGTTCTGGAATCACCCCATCAATGATGCCCAGCTTCAGCAAATCCGGCGCACTCAACTTCAGCGCCTGCGCCGCCTCCGGCGCATGCTCCCGGTGCTTCCACAAAATCGCCGCACAGCCCTCCGGACTGATCACCGAGTAATACGCATTCTCCATCATCAGAACACGATCCGCCACCCCGATACCCAGCGCCCCGCCTGAGCCCCCCTCTCCGATCACTACCGCCACCACCGGCGTCTTCAGCAGCATCATCTCACGCAGATTGAAAGCGATCGCTTCCGCAATGTTCCGCTCCTCCGCACCGATCCCAGGGAACGCCCCGGGGGTATCGATCAGCGTCACGATGGGAAGACCAAACTTTTCCGCCAGCCGCATCAGCCTTAGCGCCTTGCGGTAGCCTTCAGGGTGCGCACTGCCAAAGTTCCGCAGCAAATTCTCTTTGGTATCCCGCCCCTTTTGGTGCCCCACCAGCAGCACACGCCGACCTCCCAAAATAGCAAAACCCGCCGGCATCGCATTATCGTCCCCGATGTGCCGATCCCCATGCAACTCCGTAAAATCATCAAAGACCTGCTTCACGTAGTCCAGCATGTAAGGCCGGTTTAAGTGGCGAGAGATCTGCACCCGCTGCCAGGGAGTCAGATTGGCATGTGTCTCACGTTGCAGCAGCTCCAGTTTCGATTCCAGCTCAACGATCTTCTGCGCCAGCTTGTCGCCAGGCTTTAGCTCATTTTTCTGGCGCACCTCCTCGAGTTCCTCGCGCAATTTCAAAATGGGTTTCTCAAACTCCAGGGCATGTTTCATGGGTCACAAAAATAGTCTGTCACTTTACCAGCTTAAGGGAGGCACCAGAGCGGGCCATTGCAAACACTTCTTCTAGGTCCTCTCGCTTCAAAAAAATACCCGATTCGATGCCCATTCCCGAATCCCCATCCTCAGCAGGTGTCGCCTTTGCCTCCACCACCCGCGCCACGGGTACTGTCCGCAGCACCACTCCTGGCTTACTTCCAGGGATCAGCTTATCCGCCTCCATGTATGCCGCATCCGTAGCCGTCACAGGTTTCCCCTCCACCGATGCACTCTTTGATCCCAGCTTGATTTCAGCGGGCAGCCTGAACCCGGCCGGCAACCGCACATCCACCGCTGGATACTGGGCAAAAAACCGACCCTGACGCAGCACCATGACCGTCTTCTCAGTCACATTAACCGCAAAATCAAAGTCCACCGGCATGATCAGCAGGTGATCGCCCGGGTGTATCGTGTTTCCCCGCAGCCCATTGAGACGCACGATCGCATCCAGACTCGTTTTATGCTTCTGCGCGATCGCCAACAGCCCCCGATCTCCCGGCTGCACAATGTAATCCACCTTCCCCTCCAGATACGTCGGCGAAAACAGACGATCGAGATTGATCTCCCCAATGATCCGCTTGGCCTCCGTACATGTTGGCGACTCTGGAAACTGTTTCAGCAGCAGATACAGTGCTTCCCGACCCTCATCAAGCTGCCCCACACGGATCAGTTCCACGGCCGCATCAAAGCGCCGCGCTCCCGGGTCGATCGTCGGCAGGTCCCCTTGCTGGATCTTTTCTAGCTCCGACTTCACCTGC
>JBIIUD010000260.1:0-5025 GCA_044340175.1 Verrucomicrobiaceae bacterium | reverse complement strand
TTTTCCACGGGCGTCTGGATGACCACTTCTTCAAGGGGGATCTGAGTGGACAGGTAGTTGGTGAGGCCTTTTTGATTGCTGACGTCGAAGAGGGTGTGCAGGCGGGGACGGCGCAAATCCGCGTCGATGAGCAGCACATTGTAGCCCCCTTGAGCGCAGACGAAGGCGAGGTTGGTGAGGGTGGTGGATTTGCCTTCACCCGCGCCGCCGCTGACGACGGTGATGCAGTTGGCGTTGGGGTTTTTGCGATTGAACTCGAGGTTGGTGCGCAGAATTCGGTAGGCTTCGGCATCTGGGGTGAAGCCACTGGTGCGGTGCAGCACGCCGACGTCACGCGGGACCACGGCAAGGACGGGTACGCCCAGGTAGCGTTCGACATCGTCAAGGCTGCGCACGGTGGTGTCGAGGGATTCGAGACCGAAGGCGAGGCCGACGCCAAGCATGAGGCCAAGGAAACCGCCGAGGGCGAGGTTGACGATGGTGTTGGGTTTGGCCGGTTTGGATTCGACTTCAGCCTTGGCAAAGATGGTGGCGGGGCTTTTGACGAGTTCGAGGGCGGATTTCTCTTCGGCGTAGCGTCCCTTTTGTTGTAGAAGGAGGCGTTCGAGGTCTTCAAGTTCGCGGCTGGCGGCGACGTAGTCACTCATGCCGGCCTGTTGATCCAGAGCGCTGATTTTCGACTGATCATTGAATTTTTGGAGGCCTGCTTTTTGGTTCAGAGCCGCAGTGAGCTTGTTCTCCAAGCCTGCAATATGGCCCTGCACGGTTTCAACGATGAGCTTGGTGTTTTGATCCACCTGGGCGCGTTCTGCAAGCACGGTAGGGTGTTTCCGGCCGAGACCCGATTTGAGCAGGCCCTCCAAGCGGACGGTGTTTTGATTCAACTGAGCTTGCAGCGCCGCCAGCGTGGGGTTTTGGATTTGCAAGGCAGACGCCTGCTGAGCGATTTGTTCGGTGCTCAGCTGGCCAAGACCGAGCATCTCGGCTTCCAGAGCTTGAATTTCCCGGTTTAATTTCACCATCTCGCTCTGGCGGGTGATTTCCAATTGCTGCTCCGGGGTGGTGATTTCGTAACCGGGTCGGTTGGAGAAAGTCCCGCTGCTGGCGATGTCACCGACGATGCCTGCTGCACGTTGGGCGGAAAGTTTGCGCTCACGCGCTGAGCTGGCCAGGGCCTCCTGTTCGGCAATTTGCTTTTTGATTGCGGTCAACGCTTCCTCTTTTTGCTTGCGGTCCACGTTGATGCGCATGGCCGTGTAGCTATCTGCGACGGCGTTGGCGACCTCTGCCGCGCGGTTGGGATCTTCGTCGTAGAACTCGATGGTCACCATGTCCGAGCGGAGGGCGGCTTGGGTGTCGAGGTTGGCTTGAAGGCGGCGCAGGGCGATCTGGCGCGTGGGGCTGTTCCAATGCTTCTGCAATTCCAGAGCATCCACCACGGGATAAAGCGTCTCTGCTTTGGTGATGGTGTCGATCTCGGTCTTCATCCACTGCTCGGACATGACCATCGTGTCAAAGGCGCGGCGTTCGTCAAAGACATCCACTTTGACATCCCGTCGTTCGATCCGCATTTCCACCCGGCCCCGGTACTTGCGCGGCATGATGTAGGTGACGATCATGGAAACGGCGAAGACCAGGATGAGGCAGGAGAAGATGAGGCCGAAGCGGTTTCGGATGACTTGCCAGGTGTCGAGGCCTTGGCGCTGCAATTCGTTTCCTGAAGCATTCATGGGAAAGTAAAAACTTGGATTGATTAACTAATCTTAAGCTTTGTTATTTCAAAGAAACAAGCGGTATTGCACGAGGCAACACCGCTGGTCGGTTGAAATAGAAAGTGTTCGGTGTGAAGTCGTTAGAAAGAGGCGCTCATGCCCAGAGAAACGCGGTTGCGGTCAAAGTCGCGTGTGTTGTCATCCGAGTCGAGCACGGTGTAGGAGTATTGAGCGTTCATGCTGACATTGGACCAGAGCAGGTAGCTCAGACCGGCTGAGACGAGGATGGAATTTTCAGTGATGCTGGGACTGATTTGGCCGCCATCAAAGTCACTGTAAACATAGGACAAACCACCGTTGACGGTAAGACGGCGGTCCACCTGATGCGTGGCATTGATGCCAGTGCGGAAGGAGTAGCGGGAGTCGAAGGCTTGAATTTCCGTGCCATCAAAGCCGAGAGCACTGAACCAGCGGATGGAGGTGGTGCGGTCCACCGCGTAGTCGAGAGCGAACTCGCCATAGGGAGCGGCTTGTTCGGTGCGGTCAGAGCTGAACAATTCTGCCCCTGCACGGAGGGAAGTGGAAAGGCGCTGGCTCCATGCGTGGTCGATCCCCGCGAGGATGTAGTGAGAGCGGTAATCGACGTCCGAACGATTGGCGAAGTCCACCATGCGGTAGCGATATTCACCGATCAGACTGGTGCGCGGCGTGAGGGCGTAGGAGACCTGCTGGGCGATGAGGTGCGAGAGGCGATCTTCTGATTGGGACACGAATTCGTCCTGGTAGCGAATGGTGTCGATGGTGTAGGAGGTCGTCGTCGTGATGCGGCGGGACCAAGCGTAGCTGATGTTGAAGTTCTCGTAGCCGTAGAAGTACTGCCCGTTCCAGAGCGTGGTGGAGGCTCCCATGGCGGTGTTTGGCTCCACTTCATAGGTGCCGAACATGTTGTTGCTGATCTTCAGGCGCTCAGAAATTTCATGCGCGATGTTGAAGGCGGCGCGGGCGCTGTAGAAGGTATCGTCATTGCGTGGAGCGTCATCGAGGTAGTGAAGGATGCCACCGTCAATATCGAAACTCCAGGGGGTCCGGCGATCCACCTTGGTGTAAGTAGCTCCGATGCCGCCCTGAACGAAGAAGGACTCAATGTCAGGAAAGAACTCGCTCTCGTTTGCATAGCGGAGGCTATCATAACCACCATTGACACCGATGGACCATGTCACAGGCTCAGCGCGGGTGAAATCGGCGGCACGCTGGACGGCCAGCAGTCCTTGAGCGGATGCAGAGGCACTGCCGAGAAGAAGCAGGGAACCAGCCAGGAGGGTTTTGGACGTGAGGCGCATGGTGATGGAACGGAAGAAGAGTTGTGATCCAGAGAGGTTAAGCAGTGAAAGAGTCCAGCGTCCTTGATGGAATGAGCGGCGGATCAATTCGTGGCGATGGAACGCGAGATCGGACTGGTGATCCGGCGGTGGTGTCTGGGTTTGTCTCCATTACCACCACCGTTGTCATCTTTTTCGTCTTTACAGACTTTTTCCACGCTGCGTTCGCCGATGATTCCAACGCCACCAGGTGCAATCAGGTAGATCCCGCGGATGTCGCGTGGGATGTAAGAAAACTCTTCCACTTCTTCGACCGGAGCGGAGGGGAGAATGGGGAGGACGGACTTACCGCTTTTGCCACTCTTGCCGGAGTCAGTCACTTCGTCATAGGTGGGTTCTTCAGTGCCTGCGGAAACGACGGCTGGCACATTGCCTTGAACGCCTGCGCATTCAGTGATGGTCGGTGCCATTTTTGGGGCCACGGCCAGCGCGGTTTGGACGATCTGCTGCTTCAGGTTGGCGTCAGCCTTGGAAGCTTCGATGGCAGCGCGGACGATCTCACAGGCGCATGCTTCATTAATGACCAGAGCATCCTCCACAATCATCAAAGTCTTGGCAGGGTCGCTCGTGATGGCTTTGCGAACATCTTCAGAGATGTCATTGCATTTGGGTGCCGCCTGAGAGAGCAGGGCAGTACCAAAGAAAGCAAGAGGCACCAGCAATCGCGGTGAGCAGAAGAAGAGAGGAGCTTTCATGTCGCAGTCAGGGGTTAACTTTTCGGAATACTTTTTCGTTTTCTGGAGCGGGTAGAGGGAATCGAACCCTCGTAGCTAGCTTGGAAGGCTAGAGCTCTACCATTGAGCTATACCCGCAATAGAAAGAAAGTATCGCCAAAAATTCCTGGGCTGCAAGATATTTTTTAGAATTGAAAGAATTTGTCTAAATTTTAGAATTCCAAAAAATGTTGGACTTCTGATCCTCTAGGTTGCAAAATCGTTCAGTTCGCGATTCTGCTCTTATAATCAAAATTTCTTGTGGTGCAAGTCTTTGATTCGGATTTGAAGTGTCCCTTGCTGGGTGTCGGACGTGGGCTGGGCCGTGCTAGGTCACTGCAAGAACGTCCCTTCAGCAGGATCTTCTGCCGGATCTTCGAGGGAAACACGGCCTCGTTTGGCGAGCTGAGTGGCTGTGCGGAGAAGTTTTTGGTGTTTGGTGATGCGTCCGGAGACGCGCTTCCGCCATAGCCGAAAGCTGGAAGGCTTCAGCTCCCGCCGCATCAACACGATGACGTCAGCCTCGGAAAATCCGGTCTTCTCTTTGATGGCATCAAAGGTGGTGCGGTCTTCCCAAGCCATGCGAATAAGCTGTTGTCGCGTTTGTTCGGTCATCCAAGATGAAAATACGAACGATGGAGTGAATGTGGATTTGATTTCTCGATGGCAGGTTCCTCCTTCGTTCTAAAATGAAGGAGAGCGACCAGACAAAAATGTGCCTGACCTGTGGCAGGGTGATCACTTGGCGGAAAAAGTGGGCGGATTGTTGGGCGGAGGTGCGTCATTGTTCGGTCAACTGCCGAAAGCAGGCACCTGCTTCAGTGGATCGAGATCTGGAAGCGTGCATCCTGGCTCTGCTGGAACAACGAGCTAAGGACTTCACAATTTGCCCCAGTGAGGCAGCCCGACGGGTCTTCGGAGAGGAGGGATGGCAAAGCGAGATGGAACGAACACGCTGCGCCGCTAGGCGATTGGTGAACCAGGGAAAGATTGTGATCACGCAGAAGGGCCAGGTGGTCGATCCTTCCTTTGCGAAAGGGCCCATCCGACTGCGGAGGAAGTGAGCTCGCAAGGGTGGTTGTTGAAAGAGACGGTCATTTCATCCTTTCCCAAGAGTTTGGAAGCTACGCTGACTTCCCTGAATAGTGGCGTGATAAAGCCCGTATTGGCTTACCCCGATGCCCTTCCACCGTTTTCTCTTCTCCCTGCTTTCTGTTATAA
>JBIIUD010000259.1:0-5038 GCA_044340175.1 Verrucomicrobiaceae bacterium | reverse complement strand
GTCCATCTCCACAAGCCTTCCATTTTCTGTCATCATTCCTGCCCACTGCCGTTGGCAAGCGTTGGAAAAAACACTGTCCACACTGATGCGCTGTGATCCTGCGCCTGCTGAGATCCTGGTCCATCTTGACGAAGCAGAGCCAGACACTGCAGAGTACTTTCGGCAGCAACACCCCACCGTGAAATGCCTTGTCAGTGCGTCTGCCCAAGGTCCCGGTGGCGCACGCAATCGCTTGATCGCCGCCGCGGCCTTCCCTTGGGTGGTGAACTTTGACGACGATGCCCGCCCTTTGAATGCCGATTTTTTTCTTCAGGTAGAGACCGCAGTCAGGACCTTTCCTGACGCCGCCATGCTGACCTTCTCCAATCAACCTCAAGACTGGACGCCGCTTGAACCACGCGCCGTCGCAGTTCCTTCCGGGTACGCTAGCGTCTTTAACAAAGCATGGTTCGAACGATTGGGGGGATTCGTTCCACTCCCGTTTGCCTACTGCATGGAGGAGGTGGACATCGGTCTGCGTATTCACGCCGCTAAGGGCTGCATGATCCACATCCCAGGAGTGCGGATCCAGCATGACATGATCATTCGCCCCGTGGAAAAAGCGTTCCAGGCGCAGGTTCTGGGAAACATTGCACTCTTTTTCTTTCTTCGTTATCCGCTTGTGCTATGGCCACTCGCCGCCCTTAAAATGCTGCGCCGCCTGGTTTGGCTTGCTCTTCGCTGTCCCAAGGCGCTGCCTTCGGGGCTTGCTCATATTCCTTCCCATCTTTGGCACTACCGCCACCATCGACGCCCTGTAAATGCAGGCCGCATTCTGTCCTGGCTGCTTCTTCAGCGACGCCCCATCCCTGTGACTACCAAGGGCTCCCTTTAAGATAGCCTAGCCGAAATCAGCGACCACACGCTGCTTGACCAATTTAATCAGTTGATCCCTATCGCTTCCCAACAACTCAACATTCCCACCATCCACCTTTGGGTTCCAGAAATTCGTGATGGCGGCGGCGGTATCCAGGCTCTGTCACGCGAATACATCACGGCGATTCGGAGCGCTTTTCCCAGCCATGGCATTCGGGTTTTGGTTAAAAATGACGCGCTTGCTCTGGATGACTGCCTGCGCGGGGCCAACATTTCTTTTCATTCCACGGCAGGATGCCCCAGATTGATACGCACCTTGGCCTTTGCCCTGCTAGGATTGTGGTTTGGTCTTCGAGACAAGCCCGTGCTGACCCTGGCAATGCATCTTCACTTCCTCCCTGCCACAGGCCTTCTTAAGCCGCTGCTAGCCCCATTTAACGTCTGCGTGCTGCATGGCATTGAAGTTTGGCAAAAACTCAGCTTTTTGCGTCTCACGGCGCTGCGTGCAGCCGACAAATTGATCGCTGTCAGTCAACACACGGGCCATCTTGCCATCGGCATGCATTCACTGAACGCGAATCGAGTCACCACCGTCCCTAACACGTTCAACACTGGCCGTTTCCATCCTGGCCCCAAACCCCAAGAGTTGCTCTCACGCTTTAACCTGCGCCCCGAACAACCCATCCTTTTGACCGTCAGCCGCCTTGATCCCAGTGAACGTTACAAAGGTCATCTTGAAGTCCTTCGATCTCTTCAGATGGTCCGAGAACGCTTCCCGGAGATCCGCTATCTGATTGGCGGCACGGGCTCTTACCAAGAGACCCTGGAAAAGCATGCGCAGGAACTCGGTGTCCGTGACCTGGTCATTTTCACGGGTTTCATCCCCAATGAGGAACTCTGCGCGCACTACCAACTTTGTGACGTCTTTGTGATGCCCAGTCAAAAGGAGGGTTTTGGCATTGTTTTTCTGGAGGCCATGGCCTGCGGAAAGCCTGTCATCGCCGGCAATCAAGACGGCTCGGTGGACGCCCTGGACGGTGGCAGACTCGGCGTTCTTGTGGACCCCAATGAGGTGAGTCAAATCACTGCAGCCATTGTGCAAATTTTGTCCCGTGATCACCCCAACCGACTGCTGTTTGACCCTCAAGGACTCAACGATGCCGTCAACCAAACTTTCGGAAGGGAAGCCTTCACTCGCCGAGTGCATTCAGCCCTTCTTCCATTCCTGCAATCACCCAGCGTGCCCACTGACCCGCCTCAATCCCCCTCCCCTTCCAAGGAACTCCCCCGCCCGATCCGCATCACCGTTCTCACCCAACTGACTTCCCCCTATCAAGTCGAGTTCCTCAATGAGGTCGCAACTCTTGAAAACTGTGATCTGACCGTGGTCTATCTCACCAGTCAAGATCGTGAACGGCACTGGACACTTCCTGAAATCAAACACCGGCATCTGATTCTCGATGTCCACCCAAAAGCCCGGCATACGGCCATGCACTGGTTGCTTGAGGCCGATGTCACTGTCTTCAACTATTACACCCACCCGTTCGCTGCCCGGGCACTGCTACGGCGGGCAGCGACTCACCAGCCCTGGGTATTCTGGGGTGAACGGCCCGGTGCGCTACAACTCGGTTGGCTGGGATCTCTCACTCGGCAGGTGCTCCTGCTGCCATTGTTTTACAAACCCCACCCCATCTGGGGCGTCGGACGTTTCGCCCTCGAAGGGTACGTCAAAGAATTTGGGGATGCACGACCCTACGTGAACCTGCCCTATTTCTCCAATCTGAATCGATTCCTCTCTTCACCAAGGGATCGGAAGCCGGAAGGCATTCGCTTTTTGTACTGCGGCACGCTCTCGAAACGCAAAGGTGTGGACCTCCTGGCCACAGCCTTCTTGGAATTGGCTCTCGAAAATCCTGACGTCAGGCTGGTCCTGGTTGGCACTGGCCCTTTGGAAGACGACCTCCGCACGTCCTTGGCCCCCGTGGCGGACCGCGTGGAGTTTTCTGGCTTTGCCGCCTGGGATGAATTGCCGGCCGCCTATCAAAAAGGTGACGTCTTCTGCTTCCCTTCCCGCTACGATGGCTGGGGCCTGGCACTGGTCGAAGCCATGGCCTCAGGTCTGCCGGTGATTAGCACCGACCTCACCGGAGCAGCTCTGGAATTTGTCACACCGGGCGAGAACGGCTGGCTCATTCCTCATGGCGACCTGTCCGCCCTCCTCCAGGCCATGCGCGAGTCGATGCATGCCGATCTCGATCAGATGGGGCAGGCCGCTTGTCAGGCTGTCCGGGACCACTCGCTTCCACAAGGTGCCAAAAGGTTTCTTGCGGCAGCAACGGCAGCCCTGCCGTCCTCCTTGCAATCCACTCGGACCTCACTCTCTTAGCTCCCTATGTGCGGCATTGCTGGCATCGCCACCACATCTGACTGGAACTCCTCCTTCCAGACAGCGTTGGAATCGTTGCAGGCTCAGTTGAAGGACCGGGGTCCGGATGACCGGGGCCTCTGGCTAAGTCCTTCTGGTCATGTCGGTCTCGCTCACACCCGGCTATCCATCCTTGATCTCACCACCGCAGGCCACCAACCGATGGCCGATCCCAGGGGTCGATATCACGTGACTTTCAATGGCGAGATCTACAACTTCCGTGATCTCCGCTCCGAACTCGAGGCTGAGGGTGAGCATTTTCAGTCGCACAGCGACACCGAAGTCCTGCTCCGCCTCTACATCAAGCAAGGCAAAGCCATGCTGTCGCGTCTGCGGGGCATGTTTGCCTTCGCCATCTGGGATGAAGAGGAGCGCTCCGTTTTTCTGGCAAGAGATCCTTTTGGCATCAAGCCACTCTACTACTCCGCTGTTGGCGAGTGTCTTGTTTTCGCCTCGAAGCTTCAGGCTATCCGCCGCTCAGGTTTGGTAGCGGACAAGCTTGAACCGCGCGCCCTGCAACCCTACTTCGAGACTGGCTCTGTGCCAGAGCCGCTCACTCTGCTGAAAGATGTTCAGATGCTAGAGGCAGGGCACTGGGCCCTTTGGAAAAAGGGCACCTTTCATACGGAGTCCTATTGGAGGCCTTGTTTTGACTCAGCCGTTCCCACCACTGCAGAGCCCGCTGCCTTCACGCGCGCAGCTTTGCTGGACTCGTTGCAAGCTCACTTTGTTAGCGACACGCCCGTCGGTGTATTCCTCAGCGGCGGCATTGACTCCACCGTGTTGACCGCCCTGGCGGGTGAAATGGGGGTTTCCTCGTTAGCCACTTTTGCCATCGGTGTGGATGATCCCGCCACGGATGAAAGCAACTTAGCCCGTCGGACGGCAGCGCATTTCAAGACGAACCACCACGAACTCCAACTCAACGCCACGTCCTGCGAAGCGCTCTTTCATGAATTTCTCACTAGCGTGGACCAACCCTCCATTGATGGAATCAATACGTACACTGTGGCTTCCTTTGCCCGAAAGCAGGGCATGAAGGTGGTGCTGTCAGGCCTGGGTGGGGACGAACTCTTCGGAGGCTACCCGAGTTTTCAAAAAGTGCCGCAACTGGCTCGTTTCGCCCGTCTAGCTTCCACCGTTCCCGGAGTCGGCAACTTGGCGGGTCGCTTCCTAGAACACCTTTCCCCTGACCGCCGCCTGCGCCGCATCGGAACCCTGTTGCAGCGCCCGCCAACGATCCCCAACGCCTTCCGGGCATTTCGCGGTATCTTTTCAGCTCAGGATGCGCGTCACCTGGCCGCGCAGTTTCTTGGCTCTACCCCAGCTACCTTTCCCAATCTCTCGGATCCCGAATGCCACGCTACCCATCCTCTTGATGCGGTCAGCGAGTGCGAACTGACCCTCTACATGCGCAACCAACTGCTGCGGGAAAGCGATGTGATGAGCATGGCTCACGGCTTGGAACTGCGTGTGCCATTTGTGGACAAAGTCCTCTTTGATTCAATGGCCCAAATCCCGGCTCCCATTCGACTTCGTTCAGGCAAGCAGCTACTTCTTGAGGCTGTGCCCGAAATCCCGCAGTGGGTATTTGAGCATCCCAAACGAGGATTCCTCTTTCCGTATGAAAAGTGGCTTGATGCCAAATGGGGCGAAACATTCCGGTCTGCCAATGCCCGCATTCCTTTTTCAAATCCCTCCTGGTATCAACGGTGGGCGGTCTTCATGCTTGAGCACTGGATCAGCCACCCATTTTAA
>JBIIUD010000258.1:0-5059 GCA_044340175.1 Verrucomicrobiaceae bacterium | reverse complement strand
CACTTCGGCAAAATCACCCACCAACGTCCGCGGCCAGCATAAAGCATTCACCCCCCCTCGAAGGGAGTCGTCACCAGTTCATGGAAACTCGATACCTGCTTGATGCTGGGATGCTTGGGAAGAAAAAACTCTGTGGGTCTTGCTGGCATGGTCACTGCCTGACACTCAAGCTGACTTCTCACAAAGGCAACCCCCCACGCTCACCGCAGAACCTCCTCCGCTTGGTGCCCCCAAACTTTCCGAAAGGCCTCGTCCCCCTGTCCGTTTTCCAACCCTATCATGTTTCTTGTCTCCGCACTCAGGCGCATCGCCACTTCATCCTGGCCCCTCCAATGCCTGCTTTTCTTTTTCTTCTCCCTCCAGGCAATCCTGGCCCAAGCACCGGTAGAGCACCTCAAACCCCGCCCCGCAGGCCTGACCCCCAAATCTCTTCTGACCGCCCTCTCGACCCCGCTGGACGCCGCCACCCAGGAAGGCCTGCACCGTCAAGTCATCCGCCTGTTCGGTCATGAGGCCCTCGTCAAACACCGTGCCGCTGCCCGTGTCGAAGGCACCACCGCCGCCTGGGCTGTGCTCGCGACTCAACCCGCCAGCATCGTCCGCGAGGACGGCAAACTGCTTGGGGAGATGATTCAAATCGGTGCCGATGGCCTCCAGGTGCTGGCAATGGACCTGCCAAATTTCACTGAACTCAGCTACCGCATCCGTGTGGATGGCCGCATCCAGCAGGGCGGCCAAGTGCGTGTGGAGCACTTTGAGCCTGCTCCCGAGAGCTTGGCCAACCCAGCGATCCCTGCAGGCAAGTTAGAATCCTTTGAATGGAACGACAGCAAGGTCTTCCCCAAGACCAGCCGTCAAGTCACCGTCTATACCCCTGCCCAACTTCCATCCAGGCAGAACTGCGGCCTCATGGTCTGGCAGGATGGCACCCGCCATGCCGACCCCAACGGGGCTCTGCGGGTGCCGGTGGTTTTTGACCACCTCATCCACAGCGGCGACATGCCGCCAGTGATCGGTGTCTTCATTGATCCCGGCCGGAAGCCCAACGCGAAATCAGGCGAAAAAGCCTTCAACCGAGGCTTCGAATACGATTCCCTCGGAGACGCCTACAGCCGCCTTGTCCTCGAAGAAATCCTGCCCGAGGTGCGCCGCCGTTACCAACTCGACTGGAGCCCACAGCCCGAGCACGCCGCCCTCGCAGGTGGGTCATCCGGCGGCATCTGCGCCTTCACCGTCGCCTGGGAGCGCCCAGACCGCTTTCGCAAAGTCCTCTGTTGGGTCGGCAGCTTTGTCGATCTGCGCGGCGGTCATGCTTACCCATCCCTGATTCGTCAAATCGAACCCAAACCCCTGCGCATTTACCTACTCGGCGGAGAGAATGACCTCGACAATGCCTTCGGCCACTGGCCCATCGCCAACAAACTCATGGCCAGCGCTCTCACTTATCAAGGTTACGACCACCACCTCGAATGGACCCCCTGCTTCCACGGCTCCAAAGGCATGGCCCCCAAACTCCCCGATGCCCTGCGCTGGCTGTGGCGCGACTGGAAATCCTCCAGCCTCCATCCCCAAGGCATCAAAGACTAGCCTGATCTAAAGGTCCCATCGAGCCGCTGCCCACGCCGGTTACACCGCCGCTCCAATCGCACTCGCCCTATGACCGAATTGCGGGTTGTGCCACTCCGCCAACGCGCTTTACTTTCTTTTGGGTCGATGCCATCCCGCCGCCCCCGCACCCTTCGCTCTTTCCTACCGTGCCTCTTCTCATTATCGCCGCCCTGCTCATTGCCGTCTCCATGATGGCCAGTCGTCACGCGACCCATCGCTACCAACAGGCCATGGCACGCTCCCGCCAGAGCCGAGCTCCCTATGCTCACACAGGAGCAGAAATTGCACGTTTATTTCTGAAGGAAGAAGGCATCACGGATGTCGAAGTCCTGGCTCATCAAGGCGTCGTGACCGATTATTTCGACCCCCAACGCCGCCGTCTCTTTCTCAGCCGTCGCGTTCATGATGAAACCAGTCTTGCCGCTTGGGCCGTGGCCTTGCACGAAGCCGCGCATGCCCTGCAAACACGCGATACCCCAGGTGATTTTCGCTGGCGTCAAACCGTCATCCGCCTGAACCGATATGGCCCTGCTTTTGTCGCCATCCTGTTGACCATTCTCACGGTGATGAAGGTGTTCCCTCCGCGAATCGCCCTGCTCTTCTTCGGAGCCGCCTGGATCGGCATCTTCCTGCTGAATGCAGGCACACTCGCCATCGAATGGAATGCCAATCTCCGCCTACGCCGTTTTCTTGACGAACACCTTGGCAATTACCCCGACTCACGCGATCAACTCGACCGCATCCTCCCGACGGTGGCCACCCGCGAACTGGGGGATATCTCGCAGACGCTCCGCTATTTTTTTCTCAGCGCTCTGCCAGGCAGCGGCAAACTTCGACCGACCGATACCCCGCCGCCGCCTCAATCGTGATGGCATCCCACCGTCACAGCGCCCTCGCATAGGCCCCACCGTCCACCAGCAGCGCTTCACCGGTGATGTAGCTGCCAGCTTCACTGGCCAGCATCAGTGCTGGCCCCACCAACTCTTTGGTCTGGCCCCAACGGTTGAGCGCTGTGCGATTAGCAAACGCCTGCTTCTCGACCTCACTCAGTAGACTCATCGGCAGGTCAGTCAGGAAAGGACCTGGACACAAACAATTCACCGTGATGTTAAAAGGTCCCAAGTCCAGGGCACTCGCCTTCGCCAGTCCGATCAAACCCGCCTTGGTTGCCGAATAGACATTGCGCCTTTCTTTCGAACCCACCCCTAACACCGACGAGATGTGAATGATCCGCCCCCAGCCCCGCTGCTTCATTCCTGGCACCAACGCCCGCGTCAAGCTCATGCAACTCGTCAAATTCAACTCAATGATCCGATCCCACGCTTCATCGGTGATCTCATCGATCGCCTGCGGTTGGTTGCTGCCTGCGTTGTTGATCAAAATGTCCACTCGACCCATTTTTGCCAAGGTCTCTTCCGCCAGCGCCGTGACCTCCGCCCGCTGCCCCATGTCCGTCACCCGGTAAGCCACCCGCACCGACAGCCCCTCCTGGATTTCCTCCACGGCTTTTTTGAGTTCCCCCTCACTGCGACTGGCGATCATCACATCCGCACCCGCTTCGGCAAAGCCGCGCGCCATGGCTTTGCCCAGGCCTTTGCTGCCACCCGTGACCAACGCCACTTTTCCAGAGAGATCAAAAAGTTCTTTCACCATGATCCCACCGCTTAGCACCGCCCCCGTCCGTGCGCCAGCGGAAACCTTTGACGCCAGCGCCACTTCCCTGCAAAATGTCGAGCCAACCTTTTTTTCACCCACCATGAAACGCCACCCCGTCTCCACCACCCGCCGCCAGTTCATCGGACGCACCGCCGCCGCCATCGGCTTCCCATCCATCGTTCCGGCTTCCGTCTTTGGCCAAAACGCGCCGTCAAAACGTATCACGATGGGCGTTGTCGGCTGGGGCATGATGGGACCCGGCAATACCAGCAAATTCCTCGCCGAGAGTGATTGCCAAGTCGTCGCCGCCTGTGACATCGACAAACAGCACCTCGCCGCCGCCGCCAGCACCATCAACGGCTACTACAAAAATACCGACTGTAAGACCTACCACGACTACCGCGAGTTGATGGCCCGCAAGGACATCGACACCGTCATGCTCGCCCTCCCCGACAACTGGCACGGCGTCGTCTCCGTCGAAGCCGCTAAGCAGGGCAAAGACATCTATGGTGAGAAACCTCTCGCCCGCACCATCACCGAGCAGCAGGCCATCGTCGCTGCCGTGCAAAAATACCAGCGCATCTGGCAGACCGGTTCCTGGCAGCGCAGCGAGGACAATTTCCGCATCGGCGCCGAAATCGTGCGCAACGGCCTGCTCGGCAAACTCACCCGTGTCGAAGTCGGCCTGCCTGCGGGCCACAATGACTTTGCGAAAACGGGCGACAAAACCCAGATCAGCGAACCGCCAGCACAACTCGATTACGAAATGTGGATCGGCCCCTCCGCCATGGAGCCTTACATTGAGGCACGCATTCACAAAAACTGGCGCTGGAACTACAACATCGGCGGCGGCCAACTCCTCGACTGGATCGGCCACCATTGCGACATCGCTCACTGGGGCATGGACATGGACCGCAGCGGCCCCTCAGAGGTCAAACCCATCCAAGTGGACATGCCGCCGCGCACTGACATCTGGAACACCGCCACCAAATACCGCACTGAGTGCCTCTACGCCGGTGACATCACCATGGTCATCGCTGGCGGTCACGCGGACATTCAATCCGGCACGAAATGGATCGGTGAAAAAGGCTGGATTCACGTCAATCGCAACGGCACCTTTGACTGCTCCATTCCCGAACTGAAACGCACCATCAAAAAGCGCGTCGGCGATCAAGTCGTCGAAGCCGCCACCTTCCCCAAACTCGGCGATGATGTCATCAAGACCCGCCTCTATGAAACTGCTGGCCACCACCGCAATTTCCTCGACTGCGTCAAGTCCCGCCAGCCCACCGTCACCCCCGTGGAAACCGCTCACGCCAGCGCCGTCCCCGGTCACCTCTCCCTCATCGCCCTCATGCTCAATCGCCCCATCAAATGGGACCCGGTGAAAGAGGAAATCCTCAACGATCCCGAAGCCACCGCCCTGCTCGGCCGCCCCTTCCGTGGCGACTGGAAACTCGCCTAATTCCGAACTCCTGACTCACTTGACGCCCCAATGCAGAGACGTACGTTGTTCACGCTGCAGCGTGTCAGCGTGCGTCTCTAATGCCCTAGCACGCTGCAACGGCGCACGTGCCGTCACTTCCGATCTCACTGCCCCAAAGGCATTCTTTTAAACCGACCGATTCCTCACTTTACCCATGTCCTCCATCTTTGAACTCTTTTCTCTCCAAGGCAAAACCGCTGTCGTCATCGGTGGCACCGGTGAACTCTGTGGCGCCATCGCTGAGGGCTACGCCTCTGCCGGTGCTGAGGTGGTGATCGTCGGTCGCGACCCCGCCAAGGCCGAAAAACG
>JBIIUD010000257.1:0-5066 GCA_044340175.1 Verrucomicrobiaceae bacterium | reverse complement strand
GGCCTGGCTGCAACGGTGGATGTGCCTGTCCACGGTGCTCAATGAGGTTTCACACAGTCTGGGTGAGCAGCCGCTATATCCTTTTGTGATCTCGGTGCCGGTGGCGCAAAAGCTGAGGTTGGCGCATCACTACGCGCAGGTGTGGGGTGGGGCGGGGACGGGCGGCTAGAGAACACTAGGCGATGATTTTGGGGATTGTTGCGGTGCTCGGAAAGTGCCAGTTTGGAGTCGTGATGGGGAAGAGTCATTGGCGTCTTTTGTTTGTGCGGTTGGTCCGGTTGGGGCTGCTCGTGCTGGCGGTGGTTTGTCTGCGGGAGGCGCAAGGGCGACGGCAGGCGTTGACCGATGCGGGGGCGCTGGCAGCGGAGCGGGTTCGGGATTTTTATCCGGCGGCGGCGGAGGTCAGGCCCATGACCAGTGGGGTCTGGCATGAGGTGGTGGATGCGGAGGGGGTGCGGCTGGGCACGGTGAGTCAGACGGCTCCCGAGTCGGACCGGGTGATCGGGTATTCGGGTTCGACGAACTCACTGATCGCACGGGATGCCGCGGGGAAAATCCTCGGGTTGCGGGTGCTGCGCAGCGGGGATACGGCTGACCATCTGGCGGAGGTGGTGGCGGAGCGGTCGTTCTTCAAGCAATTCCGAGGCAAAACGGCGGAGGAACTGCGTGGGCTGGTGCCACATGCGGTGTCGGGGGCGACGCTGACGAGCAGTGCGATCGCAGAGGGCGTGCTGCGGCGGTTGGGCGGTGAGGTCGGGGAGTCTTTGCGGTTTCCGGAGGCGATCACCCTGGCGGAAGTGAAAGCATTGGAGCCCAAAGCGGCTGCCATGAGGACGGTGGCGGGACGTGGCGATGAGGTGCTGGATGAGCAGGGGCGGCGGATTGCCTGGGTCATCCGCACCGCCCCTGTGACGGATACGCTCGTAGGCTACAAAGGTCCGTCAGACACGCTGATGCTGCTGGATGCGGCTGGGGAGACCGTAAGGCGGATCGCGCTGCGCAAGAGTTTTGATACCAAACGCTATGTCGGTTATGTGACGGGTGATGCCTACTTCATGGGATTGTTTGATGGAAAGGGCATGAACGAACTGGCGGCGTTGGACTTCAAGGTGGCAAAGATCGAAGGCGTGTCTGGGGCGACGGAAACGAGCTGGGCAGTGGCCGAAGGGCTCAAGCGCCGGGCCGAGAAATGGCAGCAAGCGGGCAGTGCCCTGCCGGCGTGGTGGTCGGAGGTGAGGTGGCGCTGGCAAGATACCGGGCATGGGCTGGTGATCCTGAGTGCTTTAGCGATGGCTTTCACTCGGCTGCGGGGACAGATCTGGCTGAGACATGGGCACCATGCGCTGCTGGTGATTTATGGGGGATTCATCGCGGGAGAAATGCTTTCCCAAGGACTCATGACGGGCTGGGCCGGAGCGGGCACGCCGTGGCGGAATGCGCCTGGGCTAGTGCTGCTGGCGGCGGTGGCACTGCTAGGGCCGGTGGTGACACGCAAACAACTCTATTGCCACCATATCTGCCCTCACGGGGCGCTGCAGCAGTTGCTAGCGAAACGGCTGCCTTGGCAGTGGAGTCCCTCGCGCAAAGTGGATCGACTGCTCAGTGGGGTGCCGTTTGCGCTGCTCGGGTTCGTGCTGTTTGCGGCGATGCTGGCCTGGCGCGTGGATCTGAATGCGCTGGAGCCGTTTGATGCCTATCTTTTTAAAGTGGCCGGAGGGGGAGTGATCGCGCTGGCGATCGGCGGTCTCGTCTGGGCGCTCTTTACGCCGCTGGCCTACTGTCGCTATGGCTGCCCGACGGGGGCAGTGTTCAAACTGCTGCGCATCACAGGAGAAAAGGATCGGCTGGGCTGGCGGGAGGCGGTGGCGGCTGGGGTGATCCTGATAGCCTGGGGGATGAGTCATGCGCTTTGATTGGCTGATGGGAGTCGCGCTGCTGGTCTCAGGCTGTGACTCGAGCGAAGTGGTAAGGGTGGAAGGGGCGGCGATGGGAATGTCCTGGCAGGCGCAGGTGGTCGGCGGGGAGGCGGAGCAGGTTGAGGCCGAGTTGACGCAGATTTTGGAACGCTGGGAGCAGGCGGTGTCGCTTTGGAGAGAGGATTCCGAGTTGGTCAGGTTTAACCAAAAGGAGGCTGGCGTTTGGGTCGCCGTGGGAGAGGAACTGTGGGCAGCGGTGAGTTTGGCGCGCGAGGTTGCGGAGATGACGGAGGGTGCTTTGGACATCACGGTGGGGCCGCTGGTGGCGCTCTGGGGGTTTGGCCCTGAGCGGTCGCGTTCTTCGCCTCCCGCAGAGGCGGAGATCCAAGCGGTGAAGCAGAGGTGCGGATGGTCACTTTTGGAAAGGGATGCGTCCAGGCGGTCACTGAAAAAGGAGCGCGCGGATCTGGCGCTGAATGTGAATGCGGTGGTGGAAGGGCTGGTGTTGGAGGAGATCGGGCAGCGATTGGAGGAACTGGGCTACCGAGATTTTTTGATCGAATTGGGGGGGGAACTGCTGGCGCGTGGGAGATCTCCTGGCGGAAGGCCTTGGGTGGTGGGCATTCAGGGGCCAGGTGGAGCGGTGAGTGAGCTTTTTTCGACGCTGCCGCTGGA
This sequence comes from Verrucomicrobiaceae bacterium, assembly GCA_044340175.1. Classification (GTDB taxonomy): domain Bacteria; phylum Verrucomicrobiota; class Verrucomicrobiia; order Verrucomicrobiales; family Verrucomicrobiaceae; genus JAGRPD01. The sequence goes on along the minus strand of JBIIUD010000257.1, from coordinate 2,475 downwards.
GGATGCGGTATTGGCGACGAGCGGGACCTATCGCCATCAGTGGCTGTCAGCAGGAAAGCCGTACTCGCATTTGATCGACCCGAGGTCAGGTCATCCGGTGGCGCACGCGTTGACCTCAGTGAGTGTCGTGCATGACAACGGCGGCTACGCGGATGGATTGGCTACGGCGCTGCTGGTGCTGGGTCCGGAGCAGGGCAGGGCGGTGGCGGAGCGGCTGAGGCTACGTGTTTTTTGGATCACTGCAGCTGAATGAAGCCCTGAGGTTGCGCCCATGGGTTCAATGGCTACCTTGAACGGTGATTTTCAACCCTCATCGTCAGGACTCGGTCTTTGCTTGCGCAAAGGTCATGCTCGTTGGCGTTCTTTTGGCCGTGCCGCTGCGGGCGGCAAACCTTGAGGAAAACGCTGCATTTCGGCTGGCGCGCCGTGCGCTTGCGGAGGGCAGTCCGGCGGTGGCAGCGTATCGTGCGGAGGAGCTTTTGCACCAGCCGGAGTCCGCGTGGAATCAGGAAGAGCAGATGATGTTGGCCACCTTGGCCGCGGAGGGGTGGACCCGAGATGGGCAGGCGGAGCGGGTGCTGCGACTGACTGAAAATGATCCGAAGCCCTACGGAGCCTTGTTTTGGCGTGGGCAGGCTTTGCTGATGCAGCAAAAGCTGGAGGAGGCGGAGGAAGTGCTACGCGACTACGAAAGGGCTGGGCGTTACTCTGAGCAGGCGCGACTTTGTCTGGCTTTGGTGTTCATGGCTCAGGGCAGAGATGCGCTGGCTCGCCGGGAGCTAAAGGAGTTGAGAGAGAGCAAGGACCCAGAATTAGCCACAAGGGCACGGCTCATGTTCAATGAATCGGAGTTGCCGGTAGGGCGGCAGGAGGTGGTGACTGAGCGCTTGCTGCGCGAGCCTGAAAAGGACCGTCCTGAAGTCATGTTTCTGCGGGCGCGTGCCGCTTTGCAGAATGGTCAGTTTGAGGAAGCGACGAAGCTGGCTAAACAACTATTGAAAAGTCCGGCCGGAGGCATGCGTCTGCACCATGCCACGGCCCTGTTAGAAGCCGAAATCTTACTAAAGAGTGGGCTCGTTGTGGAGGCAGAGAATTCAGTGGTCAAGTTTCTCGATCAGTCAGAAGAAGGGGATTTTCAGGTTGAGGCGTTTGATCTTTTGAGGCGAGTGCGGGAAATGCTGCCAGAGGAGAAAAGGGCCTTGATGCCTCCGGAGGTGCTGCTTTGGACAACACAAAGTGCCCAGCGCCAACGGCAGGCGCACGCACTATTTTTGACGGCGGACTGGCTGGCTACTCGTGGGCGCACCATGGAAGCCGTGGGTCTTTTGGAAAGTCTTTTGGCAGGCCATCCGGGGCATCGGGTCGAGAGTGAGGCGATGCGCCGCACGATGGAAATCCAGGGCTCGCTCGGGCATGATGCGCGTGTGCTCGAGTTGGCTGAAGTCTGGCGGAAAAAATATGGGGGTGGCGGAGTTTCGGTAGTGGACTTGATCACGGGTGCGCTGCTGTTTGGGCGGGGCGAGTTTCCAGAGGCGATGACGCGTTTTCAACGCGCAGCTGACCTTGCCGGAACGCTTGGAGAGCGGCGGAGATCCCTTTTTAATGCCGCCGTCGCCGCCATCAAGGCTGGGGAGTCCGCTCTCTACGCCAGCTTGATTGGCCAGTTGCAGTCGGTCAGCACGGTGGATGCTCAGGGCGTGGCGTCTTCGAGTGCTGGGAGTCGATCAGGAGAAACAGCGGCTGATGTGGAGTTGGATCATGCCTTGGAGTTGGCAGCCTCAGGCCAGTCATCAGCCGCGCTTGAATTGCTGCGTTTTGTGGAAGCCTACCCAGATCATGCGCGGTGGGTAGAGGCGCAGGTGGTCTTGGCAGAGTTGGCGTTGCTTGATACACCGCCGCGAGTGAAGGCTGCGGAGGCGGCGCTGGATGAGGCGTCTAAAAGGCTTCAGACGGGAGCTGCGAAGGCCGAAATCAGCGAGATGCAGCAACGAGTTGGCTACACCCGGATGTGGTGCCGAGAGGCCGAGGTTGACTGGAAAGGCGTGACGGAAGTGGGGTTAGCGTTTTTGAAGGCGTGGCCGAAAGTGGCGATTTCCGCCGAAGTGCGCATGAAAGTGGCGGATGGATTTTTCCGCTTGGAGGACTACGCAAATGCTCAGACGCAGTTTGAACTGGTGGTTAAAAATGACCCCATGTCAGAATTTGCCGAAGCCGCCACCTTTTCAGCAGGCAAAGCGGCGATGAGTCTACGCAACATGGATGTGGCGCTGGGTTTGTGGGAAACACTGGCGGCGCAGGACGGTGGACTCCGTCGTGCAGCGAGACTTCAGCAGGCGTTGGCTAAGCGCAGAGAAGGTAAGGAGGCTGAGGCATTAAAGGTGGTGGATGGTTTGTTGGCAGAGGCGGCTCTAGATGCGGGTACGCGGCGACTCTTGTTGTGTGAGAAGGCCGAGCTTTTGATACAAATGGGAGCTG
>JBIIUD010000256.1:0-5067 GCA_044340175.1 Verrucomicrobiaceae bacterium | reverse complement strand
GTCTGATTTTGGGTCTGATTTTGGGTCTGATTTTGGGTCTGATTCGGGGGGGCTAGGTTCAGCGGATGGTGTTTCTGCGGCGGGGGTGGGGTTTAGGACAGCTTTGACGCGTTGCTGGTACTCGTCTTCCATGTCGTCGTCCGTATCATCTGAGAACCAGGGGGTGTAACCATCCTTGTCCCAGTCGTCCATTTCCTTTTCAAGTTCGGCTTCATCCTTGGCCAGTTCGGCGTGATATTCTGGGTAGGCTTCACGGTCTTTTTTATCCATGAAATAGGCGAGGACGACGCAGATGGCATAGAGGATGTAGAGCGGTCCTGACATGAGCAGAAGTGTCAGGATATCTGGCGTGGGTGTGATGATCGCCGCGAAGATCATGATGGCAATCAAGGCGTAGCGCCAAGTGTTCTTCATGATTCTGTAGTTGAGAATATCGAGCTTCACGAGGGCCATGACGATCACTGGCAGCTCGAACGCGATGCCAAAGACGAGGATGAAACGGGTGGTGAAGGTGACGTAGTTATCCAGGGACCAGGTCTGGGTAGCACCGACGGATTCGGCGAATTCGGAGAAAAAGACGAGGGCTCGTGGCAGCACCTGCCAATAGGCAAAGGTGCAGCCGCCCAAAAAGAGACCTGTGCCGATGCCGATGGCTGGGAAAAGCAGTTTCTTTTCAGTGGTCTTCAGTCCTGGAAGGATGAACTGGAGTAGAAAAATCAGGAGCAATGGGAAGGAGGCGATAACGGCCGCGATCAGGGAGACGTTCACCGCCATCATGAAGGGGCCGGCGATGTCTATATTGATGAGCAGTTTCCGCGCCGCATCAATGTTTGGGGCGAAACCCGCCAGGACCATGGGATAAAGCAGAATGTTGAAGAGCTGCTTGTAGAATGCGAACGCGGCAAAGGCGGAGACAAAGAGGGTCGTTGCCATCCGCACGAGCATGGTGCGGAGATCTTCGAGGTGATCGAGAAAGGGTTTTTCCTCGTCGTCTTTGTTGAGGTTGAGGGCGACTTTTTCGCGGGCCTTGAAAACTTTATTGAGTGCTGCCTGCCACATAGGAATGAATGAAGTAGAGTGAGAGTAGGGAGGAGGTTCAGATTAGCCCCAGGGCTGCCATGCGTGCGAACAAGGCCAGCGTCAGGGCGTTGGTGATCTCATTGGCAGCGATCATCCGACGGAGTTCCCCCGCGCTTACGGGTCGCACGGTGCTGATGTGCTCGCTGTCCTCCGGTTCCGGCTGACCGACGACGCACACGGGCTCCGCTCTGAAGAGGTAAACGTGTTCGGTGGTGAAACCTTGCGAAGGAAGAAAATAGCCGAGGGGCTGGAGGCTGCCGTGTTCGGGATGCAGGCTGACGCCGGCTTCCTCCCGGAGTTCGTTGAGGGCAGTGGTGATGATGGTTTGGCGGGGATCGGGTGTGTCCTCGACATCGATTTGTCCGGCGGGGAATTCCCACAGGGTGTCCTGCACTGGCAGGCGTTCTTGAGCGATGAGTAGGTAGCGCCCATCTTCGAGGACGGGAGCAATGGCGACGGCGGCCTTGCGATGAGCGATGGTCCAGGTCACGGGTTTGTCTGGGCGGCCTGGGGTAAGGTAATCGGCGCGTTCGATCTGAATGTAGGGGTCCGCATAGGTCTGACGAGCGGCGACTTTTTTCCAGCCACCACCATCGCGCACATGAAACAAGGGAAAGTCTTTGAGGGTTGGGTGGCTCATGCTTGGGGACTGAGGACGGACCGCCAGTGGGCGAGCTGAGAGGCGACGTTTTTGGGGGAAGGGGCACCGATACCTTGGCGGGCGGCGAGAGCGGTTTCGACGGTGAGACAGTCGAATAGGTCCGACTCAAAAGCGGAAGAGAACTGCTGGTATTCAGCGAGTGTGAGCTGGGCGAAGCCGCGCTTTTCGGTAAGCGAAAAAGCAACAAGCTTGCCGATGACCTCATGCGCCTGACGGAAAGGGACACCTTGCTTGACGAGGTAATCGGCGAGGTCGGTGGCGAGCAGCAGGGGATCGGCCGTGGCGGCGGCGGTCCGTGCGGCGTTCACTTCCATGCCAGAGATCATTTCTGCAACGACTTCGAGGGTGGTGTGCAGGGTGTCGATGGAGTCAAACAGCGGCTCCTTGTCTTCTTGGAGATCGCGATTGTAGGTCATGGGCAGCCCCTTGAGCAGGGTGAGCAGGCTCATGAGATTGCCGACAAGACGTCCTGTTTTGCCCCGGGTAAGTTCGGCCACATCGGGATTCTTTTTCTGTGGCATGAGGCTGGAGCCGGTGGTGTGGGCATCACTGAGCGTGACGAAGCCAAACTCGGCGCTGCACCAGAGGATGATGTCCTCACTGAGTCGGGAAAGATGCACACCGCAGAGGGCGATGTCGAAGAGTAGCTCGGCGATGAAATCGCGGTCGCTCACAGCGTCCATGCTGTTTTGGGAAACAGCGGCAAAGCCAAGTTCGGCAGCGACGAATGGGCGGTCGATGATGAGAGTGGAGCCAGCGAGGGCGCCCGAGCCAAGCGGCATGACGTCGAGGCGCGCGCGGGTGTCCTGGAGACGAGAAGCGTCACGGGCGAGCATTTCGACATAGGCCAGGAGGTGATGGGCGAAGAGCACGGGCTGTCCGCGCTGGAGGTGGGTGTAGCCGGGAACGACGGCATGGGCGCTGCGTTCCGCGGTTTCGATCAGGGCACGTTGGAGGTGGTGAATATCGCCACTGAGCTGATCGATGGAGTCTTTGCAGTAGAGGCGGACATCGGTAGCGACCTGGTCGTTGCGGCTGCGGGCGGTGTGGAGTTTGGCACCTGCGGGGCCGATGCGGGCGGTCAGGCTGGACTCGATGTTCATGTGGACGTCCTCCAGGGAGGACTGGAACTCGAAGTCGCCATGTTCGATCTCATGCTGGATGGCCAGGAGGCCGTGTTCAATGGCGGAGCGCTCAGCGGCTGTGAGGATACCGGCTTTTTCGAGGCCCTTGGCATGGGCGATGGAGCCGCGGATGTCCTGGGCGTAGAGGCGCCAGTCAAAGGACACGGATTCACCGAAGGCCTGGACGAGCTGGCTGGTGGGCTGGGAGAAGCGGCCTTTCCACATGATGAGTTGGGATGATAGAGGGTTTCGAAGAGAGGGTTTGAGCGGGGCGGAAGGTAGCGGGTTTCCCTGTGGGTGCAAGAAGAGCGCATTTCCAATCTTTTTGTGTTTGACGATCCGGAAGGATTGGAGATTAATGGAGCTCGCAGTCGTGCCCATCTGGGTGCGGCCCCGTGAATGGTGAGGTGGCTGAGTGGTCGAAAGCACATCTTTGCTAAAGATGCGTAGCCTTAACAGCTACCGAGGGTTCGAATCCCTCCCTCACCGCCAGGGGCCCTGCTTTCCCGCTTGATCGTGGAAGCGGCCCAAAGGGGTCGAAGTAAGAACGTGGGTTGTCGTGCTCGTGCATGACGTCTGGGTGTTGGGTTTGGCTTGTGAGAGTCGTGATTCACGGCTTTGATGATCTAGGGAGTGGTTTCTCCAACATCATTCATCATCATGAGAAGCAGCACAGAACAGCGCCAACTTGAGGGGCGCGTGATTTCCGAGGTTCGCAGTGGGCGCGCCGTTTCAAGGCGGTCGTTGGCCAATGTGATGCATCTGTCACCCACGACAGCAGGTCAATATGTGGATCATTTGATGGCCACGGGATTGCTACGGGAGACGGGTCTAGATCAAGGCGCGTTGGGCCGACCCAAACGAATTTTGAGTGTGTGTGGGGAAGTGGGTTGGTTTGCGGGGCTGGAGTTTAATGCAGAGCGCGTGCAGGCAGTGCGGGTCGATTTTTCCGGAAAGCATACCCGATCAGTAAGACGTGTGCTGGCACCGGGTTCAGATGCGGCGACGGTGCTCGAAGTGCTGGCCGAAATGATGGAAGTGTTGAGTGAGGGAGCGGTGGGGGCGCTGTTGGGAATCGGGATGGGGGTGCCTGGAGTGGTGGATTTGGCGAATGGGATGGGAGTGGATTATGCCTTCCTGTCGGGATGGCGGGATGTGCCACTGACGGGGCCGATGGAAAAGCGGTACAAGGTGCCGGTCACGATCGATAACAACATGCGGGTGATCGCGCTGGCGGAGCGCTGGTTTGGTGGGGGGCGGGACTTTGATGACTATATCATTTTGGGGCCGCGCAGTGGCTTTGGCGTGGCCGTCATGACGGAGGGGCGTCTGCTGCGTGGGGTACATGATGCGGCAGGTGAGGCGGGGCGTTGGCCCTGGCCGGGGCTCAATGGGGGCCGCCGTGTGCATGACGAACTTTCCGCCCCGGGGGTTTGGCGGCGACTTGCGGGTGTGGCGGTGGGCAGCAACCCGCCGGAGCCTTTAGAGACGGCTTTGGCGGCCTATTCTAACAGTGAAAGTCAAGCATGGCAGGCAGTGGTAACTGACTTTGCCCACTTCATGGGTTGTCTGCAGATGCTGCTTGATACGCGTGCGTTTTTTCTGCACGGCCCTTTAAAGGTGCTGGGGGAACGCTTCTGTGCGGCGGTGCTAATGGAAATGGGGGAGCGTTTCCCTGAGCTCAAAGCTTCGATGCCGCTACTGAAAGGCTCCCTGCTGGATGACGCTGCCGGAGCACTCGGTGCGGCAAGCTTGGTCATGGAGAAGTGGGTGCCAAAGTCAGTGGGCAGCGTTTGAGCCCTTTTGAGGCGCGGAGTCCGGGATGAAACTGGATGAGTGTGCAGGCGCGTACGCAGAAGCCCCCCGTCGGCGTATTTCAACGCGGTTACGACGGGGGGCCGGAAGCGATGGGGTAGGATTAAGGGTTCGTCAGGATGCGTGAGAACAGCGTGTTGCCGTTACGTGAGACGAGGATTTCCTGGCCGAGAACCGCGAAGTTAAGGAGGGGCTGGCCTGGGTCTGGATCGCTTTCAAACTCGAGTTCGCCCTCGGTTTGGCCACCACTGATGACGACGTTCAAGACGCCCCTGAAGACGCCACCGACGGAGACGTCGTAGGAGCCGAGAGCCAGTTGGCGTGCTTTGAGCTTGAGTTTGATGTCGCCATCATCTTGAACCTCATAAGTGGCCAGAACGGAGCCGA
>JBIIUD010000255.1:0-5086 GCA_044340175.1 Verrucomicrobiaceae bacterium | reverse complement strand
CTCTCGAGTCACTCGGGATGATACTCGACAAAAATGAGTCCGGCGAGTGGAGTCGCCGCACGGCTGGCGGACTCTCTGAACCACGGGTGATCGGCACCTCTGACCGCATTGGGCCCGTCCTGATCAAATCGCTCAGAGATGCCATCCTTCGCGCTGGATTGCAGATCATGGAACGCTCGAAAGTGACCGATCTCTCGCTTCATGCTGGTGTCTGGAGGCTCACCACGGCGACCGCGTCTGTGGTTGAAGCTAGGGCGATTGTGGTGGCTACAGGAGGCAGTGCTTACGCCCACGCAAAGGAGCTAGGAGGGTGGACGACCAACCCCGCCAACGAAAATGAGTCCCTGCCAGCTATCCTCAGGCGAGTAGGCCTTGAAGAGGTGCATGCCGACTACTTTCAATATCAACCCTTTGGCATGTTATTGGGGGCAAAAGATGGCTTCGGAAAGGCCTTTCCAGAGCGCATCCTTGGTTTTCCCATTCAGATTCTCGACCGTTACGGGCAGGTGATTCTCGATCGAGGTGAAAGACCGGACCGCTTAGAGCTTTGCGAACGAATGATCCAGCGTGAAAAAGCTGGCGCAGCCATTGAGGACAGAATGGGGAACCAAGGGTTTCATTTGATTCTAGACCAGGTACCACCATCGACTTTGGAGGCTGAGTTTCCGGCGGCCTTAGCCCATATCAAAAAGCATGGAGGACTGGGCTCTCCTTTGCTGATTCGGCCTTTTTTACACTATCACCTGGGCGGATTTAAAATGGATGTGGATTGTCAGTCCTCGCTGCCTGGACTTTTCCTTGCAGGAGAAGTCACGGGTGGGCTACATGGGCGGAATCGTCTGATGGGAAATGGCCTCACGGATTCGATCGTTCACGGACGCAGGGCTGGCAGAAATGCGGCTTTGTTTGCCAAATCCACTGGAATGCCGCACGTTGGCGCTCAATGACAGATGACAAACATCAACTAGGCGTGGGACATCGGCTCAAAAGCCGACCGAGTGAAGCTATGGGTGCCGCCATGAACTCAGAGCTCTCCTATGCCACCTTCGTCGCAGAGGGTTTAAGCCGTGCGGATCTCGCGCATTGCCTGATGCTGGCCGAATCCGCCATTCTATCTCCTGACAAGGCTGAGCCATTGCTAGCAGCTTTATTGGAATTGGATGCATTGGGCAGTGAGGCCTGGAAGGGCTGCCTTACCGAGGGGGATATCTATGACCACCGAGATGCATGGCTAAAGAAGCGTCTCGGAGAACTAAGTGGGTGGTTGCACACCGGAAGAGCGCGGCGAGAAGCCATCAATCTCGGTTGGTTGCTGGGTCTCCAACAGGATGCGATCGAGTTGAAAGCTGCTCTGCTAGACTTAACTGGAGCCTTGCATGAAATCAGTGAATATCACTCGGCAACCCTGATGCCAGATTTCACTTATTTGCAGCACGCTCATCCCACCACGCTGGGACACTACCTTCTGGGCTTCGCTTACCCTTTACTCAGGGACCTCGACCGCTTGGAGGCGGAGATGAGAAACCTAGATGCATGTCCCGCAGGATCCGTGAGCACCAATGGCACTCGGCTGCCGATCAATCGTGAGCGGATGAGGTATCTGTTAGGATTCACCTCTTTGGTGGACCACAATCGAGATGCCATGTGGCAACCCGACCTCGCCATCGCGATCATGGGAATCGTTACCTCTGTGCAGACGACGCTGGATCGCATGGCAGAAGAGCTTTTTCTATGGTGCACCCATGAATTCGGTTTCGTGGAATTATCCGATGCTCACTGCCGCACAAGCGTGATCATGCCACAGAAGAAAAACCCATATTCACTGGCCCATATTCGTGGCCGGGCTAGGGCCGTGCCAGGCCAGTTTCAAACGGTCGTTTTGACCAACCTGACAGTGACTGGACAGGTCGACAATCGCACAGCTTCCTACCAAGTCGTGCCTCAGGCCATGCGTGATGCCGTAAAATCTTTGAGCTTGTTGGCAGAGATCCTAAGAGCTGCCAGTTTCAAACAAGATCGGATGGGTGAAGCGGCCGGGCATGGCTTTCCCTGGGCCACCGAGCTGGTCGAGTGGTTGGTGGAGAGTGAGCAAATGGATGCTCGAACAGCGCATTCATTAGCTGGTAGTTTGGTCTCAGAGCTTGGCTCTGGTGATGGGCCGGAATCCTGCGCAACGGGCTTTCGCAAATGCTACGAGAGGATGCTGGGACGACCTTGGATGGGCGTGTCGAGTGCTCTGAATGGAGTTTTTGACGTCAGAGGCATCGCAGTTCGGCGAGAAACCCATGGGAGCTGTGGAGCAGAGCCAATGAAGAAGATGCTTTCTAGCTTGAAGTCTCAGTTGGAGTCTGGCAAAACTAGCCTGCGTGAGGCTTCGCAAAGGCAGGCTACTCTGCGGCAAAGACTGTTTGCAGAAGTGGCAACGTTCATGCGGAAGTCCTCAGGTTCTAGTCATGAGTAACATCGAAACATTCCAAAAAGCCTTTCAAGCCCCCGGTCGCCTCTCCAAACCAAGAGATCGGGGATTAACTCACATGATGGACAAAGGCCTTGGGATTTCTGAGGCAAGGTCCGTGGTGGAGGTGGGCGCTCCATTCATTGACATCGTGAAGTTCGGCTGGGCGACTTCTGTCGTGTCAGGATGCATTGAAGAGAAGATAGAGCTTTATCGAGCCAATGACATCGAAGTATGCTGCGGCGGAACTCTGTTTGAACTCGCTGTGCACCGCGGCCAAGTTAAGACTTACCTGGATTTTTTGCGCTTTTACAAATTCGATTTGGTTGAAGTCTCGGATGGCACTTTCCCGATGACAAGTGACGTCAAACTTGGCTACATCAAGGAACTGGCCAATGAGTTCCGCGTCCTATCCGAAGTAGGAAGCAAGGATAAAGATGTGGTCGTCGCACCTTCGAAGTGGGTGAAAGCGATCAAAAACGAGCTGGAAGCCGGAGCGTGGAAGGTCGTCGCAGAAGGACGTGAATCTGGAACAATTGGCCTCTACCGTGAGACGGGTGAGATCCGCCATGGACTCATTGAGGACATCGAATCTGAGATCGCCCAAGCCAACATCATCTTTGAGGCGCCTCAAAAATCACAGCAGACTTGGCTCATCAAGCATTTTGGAGCCAATGTGAACCTCGGAAACATTCCGCCTGCAGAGATCATTCCTCTTGAGACTTTGCGGCAGGGCCTACGTTCGGACACCATGGAGTCACCCCCAAAAGATTGAAACATGGGTGATTCGACAAGCAGAAATCTGCTCATCCTAGGAGCGGGCAGGCACCAAGTACCCCTTATTCAAACTGCCGAAGCGTCGGGGTATCGCACCATCATAGCGGACAACAAGCCGGACTCACCCGGGCGTCAGTTCTGTTCTGTCGCCAGCATGGTCAGCGCGACCGATTTGGACGCCTGCCTAGCGCTTGCCCTGGAACATGAGGTCTGCGGCGTGCTCGTTGCAGGCACAGACCAACCAGTAAGAATCATGGCGGAGCTCTGCGCCAGGCTAAATCTACCTTGCTACTTGACGCCGGAAGGAGCTTTGCGGGCGACCAACAAACTCGTGCAGCGTCAAACCCTGAAGGCCTATGGAGTAAGACAGCCAGCATTCATGACGGTCAGACCCGGGGACCCATGGGAATGGAACACTTATCCCGCAGTCGTTAAGCCTGCCGACTCGCAAGGCCAGCGGGGCGTCACCAAAGTTTCTAACCGCCAAGAATTGGAATCAGCCCTCGCTCATTCTGCCAGCTTCTCGACAACCAGTGAAGTCGTCATCGAAGCCTTCGTGCCCGGACAGGAGTTCACGGCCAGTGCATGGCTCCAGGATGGCAAGGTTGCATTCATGGCCCTCTCCGACCGCGTCACATATTCGGCTCATAGTCTGGGAGTTTGTTTTCAGCATCTCTATCCCACCGTCGCCGCTGCCGGCATGGAGGCAGAAGTAACGGAGATGCTATTGCGCATCGCGCAAGCGTTCGGCATGTCTGATGGCCCATTGTATTTGCAAGTCATAGCCGCCACGGACGGACCAGTCCTGGTGGAAGCTGCGGCCAGGATCGGTGGTGGGCATGAGAGCACATTATTCCCATGGATCTCCGATTTTAATCCTGTGGCTTGCCTCATTGATTGGCTTTCAGGCAAGCCTTTTCAAGGTGAGTCAACGATCCACAAAGGATCGCATGCGATAACAAACTTTGTTTTTGCTCATAAGGGGAGTGTAGCTTGTCACTCAGGAATGGAGTTCATTCCTACTCCCAATGTTCTCGAGGGAGGGTTCTATGTGTCACCTGGAGATCAAACCAGTGGCATGATTGATGGCCAAAGCCGGGTTGGCTACTTCATCGCCAAGGCAGAAAATCGCGCCGAAGTACACCGTATCGCAGAGGCTTTCTATAAAGGCCTAGCGGTAACCGATGGCTCGACTCAGCAAAACTTGGTCTTCCTTCCCGAAGAGAGCACCCTGCTGAAACCCCGGCTCAAGGATTGAGTGATTGCAGGACTTTGGGTTGATTCCAGCAGGGATTTGTTCAGTATGGAACCTCGTGCCCATCTCCAAGCCAAGCATTAGTGTTGTAGTCCCCGTTTACAAAAGCGAGGCCTCCCTGCCGTTGCTGTATGATCGACTCAGTAAGGTCTTGGAAAAGGCAGCCTCTGCGTGGGAGTTGATTTTGGTAAATGATGCCAGTGGTCCAGCTACGGAGCGAGTACTGGAGGCTCTGCTCTCTAAGCCCCATGTGGTGCTGGTGACAATGGCTGCAAACGTGGGACAAATGGCGGCGACTTTTCATGGTTTGATGGTCTCTCGCCACGACGTGGTAGTGACCATGGATGATGATCTTCAAACTCCGCCTGAAGAATTGCCCAAGCTGGTAAACAAACTGGCCGAAGGTTATGAGTTGGTCATTGGTCGAATCACTGACAAGCAACACTCTTCAGGGCGTAACCTCGGCAGTGCTTTGCACCAATCCTTGGTCTCTAGCATCCTAAACAAGCCAAAAACCCTAGCATTATCGAGCTACCGAGCCATGACGCGAACGGTGGCTGATGCCCTTCTGCGGCACAAAGGCGTGAATATTTATCTTC
>JBIIUD010000254.1:0-5092 GCA_044340175.1 Verrucomicrobiaceae bacterium | reverse complement strand
TGGCCACGCGCTGCCATTGGCGGGTGCGGGTGAGTTCGAAGCCGGCGTTGAGTTGTTCGAGTGGCAGCGGGGGGCTGGTGAGCTTTTCGAAGGGCAGACGGGTGTGGTTTTGCGCGAGGAAGTCGAGGCCTTCACTGAGATGCTGGGGCGCATAATTATGCACGCCGCGTAGGGTGAGGCATTTGCGCAGCACGGCTTCGCCAGTGAGATCCAGTTGGGTCGCAGGATGCACCATGCCGGCCCAGATGTAGTGCCCACCGGGGCGCAGGGCTTTGATGCCATCGGGGATGACAGCCGAACTGCCGGTGACCTCCAGCACAAGGTCCACCGGCGGCCTTTTTTCGTCGTGAGCCAGAGGAAGGCCTCCGAACTCAGCGACGAGGGCGAGGCGCTGCGGGCTGAGATCGGTGCAAAACACTTCCTGCACACCTCGATGCCGCAACCAAGCACAGGCATAGATGCCCAGCAAGCCACCACCTTGAATCAGCGCGCTTTGGCAGGGATCAGGTAGGGGTTCGAGCGCATTGACGATGGTGGCGAGCGCGCAGTTGGCTGGGGCAGCGAGCGCGTCCGGCAACGTGTCGGGCACTGGCATGATCTGAGTGCCGGGGCGCAGCACGATGTGGCTTGCGTAGCAGCCGTTCAGCCCGCTGCCGTCGCTGAGCGCAGCGTGGCCATATTTGAAGAGGTGCTCGCATTTCTGCGGAAGATGCCAGCGTGTGCAGGGTGCGCAGTGGCCGCAGGAATCAGCCAGTGTCCAAGTCACACGTTGTCCCGTGGTGATCCCCTCGCGGTTGCTTTTCACCACGTGCCCGACGGCTTCGTGGCCGAGAACACAAGGCGTAGGTGCCGAACGCCTACCCTCAGTGGTGTGGAGATCAGAGCCGCAAATGGTAGCGAGCGAGATTTGCACGAGCACTTCGCCAGGATGGAGTTCATCAGGAAGCGGCGCGCTTCCCATTTGAAACGGCTGGTGGGCACCGTAGAAAAGCTGGATGCGGCCGGTGTTCATCGGAAGGAAGAAAAAGGGGGGTGGATGTTGGCGGGCTTTCGGGTATGCTTTTTCGCATGAACACGATCCGAACCGAGGTGGAAATCACGACGGACGGTAGCCTGAAGCTGCTCTCGCCGCTGCCTACTTGGCTGAAGCCGGGGCGGGCGCAGATTTTGGTCATGGTGAATGATGAACCTCCTAAACTGATGAAACCCAAACGCCCAGTTCCTGTTGCCACGCCAGAGATGCTGGAGGCGCGGAAGAAAGCACTCGAAGCCGTGCGAGAACTCAACCCTTACCGAGACATAGCGGACCCGGTGGATTGGCAGAAGGAGATCCGCAAGGATAGGCCACTGCCATTTCGTGACTGATCCCGAATGTTGCTCGATACAAACATCGTGATCTATGCTTGCAAGCCTGGTGGTGAGTGGCTTGGGAAGTGGACCAACAGTCCTACTGCCGCCATCGCCAGTGTGACTCAAATTGAGTCGCTGGGATATCCCGGAATCTCGAATGAGGAAGATGAGGCGATTCGGAGCTTTGTTGCTACGAGTCTTAGCTATCCGCTTGATGAAGAGATCGTCGAGAAGGCCATCCAGCTTCGGCAGCAAAAGAAAATGGGACTGGGCGACGCCATCATCGCCGCCACGGCTCTGGAATACGACCTGCCTTTGGTCACGCGCAATGAAGATGACTTCAAGCACATCACTGATTTGAAGGTCATCAATCCTTTTGCGTCTCTCTGAGTAGGCGGTTTTCATCTTCTGATCAAAAGAGCTAAAGTGGCGCTGCAGACGGCGAAGATGGCGACCAGAGGGAAGACCAGGGCCACGCTTTCCACGCCTGGGGTGCTAGCGAAGGGATTGTGTTGGATCATCCAGCCGATGAGCGGCTCGCCGAGGCCTGCCATAGCGTAGGCGAAAAAGTTCATCACACCGACGGCGGTGCCGGCACGCTCGCGGCCGAGCAAATCGGGTGCCAGCGCCCAGAAGGCCGATTGTGGCCCGTAGGCGAAGAAGCCAGCGAGGAACAGCACGGGCACGCCGAGGCGATGACCCGGTGGCAATAGGTACATGGCCATGGCCGCGACGGCGGCGAGGAACATGAAGCTAGCGATGACACCGCTGCGGCGCGAATCGCAGAAGCGGTCGGAAATCCAGCCGCTGGTGACGGCCCCAAGAGCCATGCCGATGGGCAGTGCGATGCTGATCCATTTGCCGAGCGGATCAGCCTTGAAATCCTCGCCAAGAAAATACACGGGCACCCAGATGAGAAGGCCGTAGCGCACGGTATTTTGGAAACCGATGGCGAGCCCGGCGAGCAGCAGACGTCCGTTTTTCAAAGCGATGCCGTAACGCTGCCAAGCAGTCTCTTGGGCCGCTTCGGTCACCACCACTTTTTCATCCTCGTGCGAATCCGAAAAACCCGCATCGCTGGGGCGGTCGCGGGCGAGGAACCAGACGATCAAGCCACCGAGCAGCATGAGGATGACCGGCAGGCGGAAGATCCAGCGCCAGTTGAGTTGCAGGACATCCAGCACCACGAGCGAGGTGGCAAACGAGAGCACAGAAGACAAGCCCGCCGCCAGCACATACAGACCGAAGGCGCGGCCGCGTTCATGCGCACCAAACCAATTGGACACCAGTCGGCTGCCGGGCGCCCAGCCCATGCTTTGCGCTAGGCCGTTCAAGCCCCAGGCCATAGCGAGTGATTTGAAGCCGATGCCGAAACTGGTGAGCCAGTTCAACGCGAAGGAAGTGAGCGCGCCAAGAGCCATCATGCGCCGGCCGCCAAACTTGTCGCCCAGATTGCCATTGATCATCTGCCCAGCGGCGTAGGCCCAAAGCATCGCCGCACTGATCCATCCGAGCGTTTGTTTGTCGATGTCCAGCTCCGCCTGAATGCCAGGAATGGCGAAGCCGAAGGTCTGGCGACCGGTGTAGTAAAACAGGTAGCAAAACATCACCGCACCCAGCGACCAACGCCGTGCGTGGAGAAAGGCGGGCGAGTGGGAAGCAGTTCCCTGTGTCATGATGAAGCGATGATGTGAAGTGTTGGTGTCTAGCCTTCAGGCGATCTGAAGATTTGGCGGCAGAGCCGCATTTGTTTTTTTGATCGGCTAAAGCCTACACACCAGCGGGATCAACGCGCGCCGTTGCAGGTGAACTCGAAGATGTCGAAGTTGCGCACGTCACCGGCCGCACGCGCGGCATACGAGGCGTTGAGCGGCTCGCTGAAGACGAGCGGCACCATTTCCTCGTAGCGTCCGCCGTGGCTGCGCAGGGCTCCGGCGAGCGCGCTGAGGTCGTGGTAAGCCGGGGTGCGCCCGAGCACGACATCGCAACCACTGGCGACGACAAGATCGCCCATGCGGTCCTCAGGCAGTTCCATCAAACGCGCAGCGATGGCGCGCTCATGGCATTCGGTGATGCCGGGGCGTTGCAACAACCAGTCGCGGACTTCGCCTGCGTCCATGCCTGCTGGCAGGTGGACCTGAGCAAAGGAACCGAGCGCGCCATGATGCGCCACATAGGGATCGGTGATGGGCAAGATGACACGGAAGCCTTCGCCGAACTGCTCCACCAGTTCGCTTTCGAGATAGATCACGTTCGGACTGCCATCTGGTTTTTGTTTGGCGCACATGCCGTGGTCGGCGGTGATGCCGATGACGGCGCCGAGCGCAAGCAGGTGACCGATTTCCACATCAATGGCTGCATAAAAATCCAGCACTGCGGAAGCCTCAGGCGCATACTTATGCTGCATGTAGTCCGTGGTGCTCAGATAGAGGAAATCGGCGCGACCATCGCGCAGCAGCGCCACACCGGCTTGCAAAACATAGAGGCTGGCATCGCCACTGTAGATCTCTGGGGTGGGGCCGACGAGCGACTCGACATCGCTGATGCCGTGGGTTTCCATGATGGCGTGTTTCGCGCGTTCGGTGGAAAAAGCGATACCGCCCTCGCTGATGAGACCGCTGGCGAAGATGTCGCGGAGCTTTTCCTTGGCCGTGACGACCGCGACCTTGCGACCCGCGCGTTGGGCGTGGGGAAAGATCGTTTCGACGCGGAGAAACTTGGACGAGTTCATCATCACTTCCTCGCCGGAGTGGGTGTCGAAGAAAAAGTTTCCGCCAATGCCGTGTACACTCGGGGGAACGCCGGTGACGATGCTGCTGTTGTTGACGTTGGTGAAGGTCGGCATGGCCGCGCGCGCAAAGCCACGCCAACCGTTGAGGCTCATCTTGGCAAGGTTCGGCATCAACCCGCGAGCGATGGCGCAGTCGAGATATTCATCGGCGGAGCCGTCCAGGCAAATGACGACGACAGGTTTGGCGGGTGGGTTGTAGGTGCGGTGGTTGACGGTGAACATGAAAATGTTGAATTAGGAATGCTGAATTATGAATTATGAATGGGGCTGCAAATCATCCTCAGTGAGACGGTAGCTGAACACCGTCTCACCGTTTTTATTGATGAGCGAGGCATGGAACTCGGCGGGGGTGACGGTGCTGTCGGCGTCCACTCGGAGAAAGACGTTGGGCTCGACCGCGCTACGAACGAGGTCGGGGTGATAGACGTTCAGTGAAGGTATCGTGCTGCTGTGGATGGGTGAAGCGATGAATTGCACGAGATCATAGCCGACGGTTTTGGCCGTTGGGTATTTCAGCACACGACTCGCATGGATATCGCCACCGACGAGGATGACACCAGGGATCTTGTTTGCTCCGATGAACTTCTGAATGGCGGTCAGCTCGTGCTTGTAGGTACCCCAGTCATCGGACTCGCTGTTTTCCTTGTCATCCCAGATCACGCCGCAGGCCAGCAGCTTGAAGGGAGCGGTGGAGGCCAGCAAACCCTGTTGCAACCACTCCCATTGTTTGGCACCGAGCATAGTGGGCTTGTGCGATCCGGCAAAGGAAGGCTCGGTCATGGAAAACCATCGGGTATCAAGCACAAAGACCTCGACCGGTCCGCGGCGAAAACTCGTGTAGATGCCGCCCGTGCCATCGCCATAGTTTTTCTGCGGACGGTAACGGGTGAAAACGAGACGCGTGTTCTCTTTGCCTGCCGCAAGGCCGCTGGCGTCGTTGCCCGCGAAGTC
>JBIIUD010000253.1:0-5093 GCA_044340175.1 Verrucomicrobiaceae bacterium | reverse complement strand
CGCACACCGGCTGGAAGCGGCACTGCCTGCCCTGCCTGGCCTCCTTGCGCGAGGATGGTTTTGCAGGTTATGAAGCCGTCGAAGCCGCTCAAGACGCGAAAGTCATCACCCGCCCGCTGCGGGTCACACAGGAGCCCTTTTCCATCGTGGCGGATGGCGAGGTGAGCGTGCGGGCCTTTGACGAGACGGGTCACGAGATGGGGAGAGCGGACTGGTCGGGTCGCACGCTCCGGTTTCACCTCACCCTCGCTAAAGACGCCATGCTTTACGCGCTGAACGGCGTGGCGCTGGTGAATACCGAGTTGCCGCCGCCGCTGAACCCGCTCAAGGATCCCGCCTGGAAACCCAAACCGGTGCGCACCCATGTGTTCGATTTCGATAACGGCCCGCAGCACTGGAGCGGCGTGGACCAGATCACCCATCAGCCCAAAGGCGGCTACATCGAAGTCGCGCGCGCGGGACGCAATCTGCCGATTGCGTTTTCCTCTGCTAAAGCGAGCGATTCACCCGTCGTCGGAGATTGGACGACGCTTGTGGGTGGACGCGGAGCACGCATCACCTGTCGCGTGCGGGCCCCGCAGGCGGGTGGCGTCGTCGCGATTGAGATGTTCGCGGGTGATGTCGCCGCGTGGCAGTTTCAAACGCGCACCGCCTTTTCCACCGAGTGGCAGGAAGCCACCGCTGAGCTGCGCTACGACTGGACCGATGCCGAAGCCACCGCTGCGGGTTGGAAGCGCGCGGCCAACGGCTTCGATTGGCAGGAAACGCTCCGCCACGCCGGCAAGCTCGTCATCGTACCGATGAGCGTTGGCGCCCAAAGCCGCTTCGACGTCGACGAGGTGCGCGTGCAGGGGATGGAGTAGCCTCAGCGGATTTTCCAGATCTTCACATCGTCGATCCAGACGGTGTTGGGGATCAGAAAGCTGAACCAGCGTTTCATGGGGTGCGCAAAACCCTCCGAGCGGTGTTTGGCGATGAGTTTGCCATCCAGGGTGAGGCGCATCTCATCCCCCACGGTGAGCAAAATCAGCTCATGCCATTTCGTGTCAGCCTTGAAGGGTACACTGATGCTTTTGGTTTTGAGCAGCGCTTCCAGATCGGCGGGCATTTTCTCCTTCCTCGCCAGTGCCTCGTCGCGGCGGCGACGGTTCTCCAAGTTCATGATGCCTGTCTTTTGATCCACCAGCGTCACGCTGCTTTGGCTGAGGATGCCATAGCAGAGATGGCCCGCATGCACGCCTTTCGTCTCGCGATCCACAAAACCGAGCTGCAAGCTCTCGCCCTTGCTCAGCCCTGGGAACCGGAAACGCACCACCGCGCCGCCATCGGTAAAACCGGCCTCATGATGAATGTGTGCCGAATGCTTCGCCGCCTCTGACGCGCTCGCCACCTTCAAATTCCCGTCATCAAGGTCCGCCATCTTCACATCCGGCACCCGGTCCGCCGTGGCACTGTTCCACCCATTGCCAATCGCCTTCGCGAGGTTGCCGTCTTCCTCACGCTCAAACGCATCGTGAAAGATCAGCGTCGCGTTCTTCTCCAGCCACGCCGTGGAGTCTTGGGGGAATGCTGAGTGGGTGATGGCGAAAGTCGAAAGGAGGAGGAGAAGGCGCATGGGAGAAATGTGATTGGCGGAAGATGAACCTCGTCTGCGAAGACTCTCTTTCCACAGAAGAATGAACGGTTTGATTCTGCTGTCGATTGCCTCTGGTTTCAATGCGCTGCGCAGGATCAGTCAGGGCGGATTATTTTTGCTGCCGCAGATACTCTAGCGCTGCTGTGCGGAACTCGGCGTCGGTGATAGGCTTGCCGGTGCGTTGTTGGAAGTCAGCCATGTGTTTCCTTGCCCACTCGAAGTAGTGCAAGTGGGTGTGCCAGAGGGGCTGCTTCTCGTTCTTTTCGTTGATGAGCCAGAAGCCGCCGGGTTTGTCGGTCGTGCCCTCGTTGTCGTAGAGCTCCCAGCAGAGCACAAAGGGACAGCCCCATTCGATGGCGGCGATCATGGTTTCGATGCTCTTGCGGTTTTGCTCTTCGGGCGAGTAGCGCCGTGCGGGGAAACCGTATTCGCCGATGAAGACGCGTTTGCCGGAGATGGCGGGCTTGGGCTTCAGTTTGGACTCGATGTGGTTGAGCGTCGCATGCAGATCCTCGCGGATGCCGCGCTGGAGGCTGTCGTAGCAGGAGTAGCTGACGAAATCGACGTCCACCTGCGGGAGGATGTCGTTGGCAAGGCATTGGCCTCCCTTCAGGAAGGGCTCGACAAGGTTCGCTTCGGTGTAGTGCCAGACTTCGACGTTGTGATGCGGCGTGTCGCGCTTCGCGTCGTCGATGGCCTGCTGGCGCACGTTGAGCCAGGCGATGAAGTTGTCGCCAAAGCCTTCGGGAAAAGGCTGCTTCGGATCGAAGTGCGGCCGCAGATGCCAATCGCCCTCCCAATGGCCGAGGTAGAATTTTTTGCCGGTGCCGCTGTACGTTCGCAGCAGATGCGCGGCGAGGTCAAACATCTCGCGATACTCCAGATCCCGCTCTGCAGGCTTGAAGGTGCCCGCGCTGCCATGCGTGGTGAAGGGATAGGCCCAGAGGAAAAAGTGCGTGAACGGCATATCAAGCACCGCGCGATGCATCGGCTCCTTTTCTGCGATCTCCGCGAGCGTTTTCAGTCCGGGATTGTCCCCGCTTACATTCGCCTTCGTCCTGCCAAACGAAGCCTGCTTCGAGATCGAGAACTTCATGATGCCCGACCCTAGCTCCGCAATGAGCTTCGCGCTCTCCAGCAAAGGCTCATCCTGTGTGAAATGATACCGCCCACCAATGGCCTGTGTCCCGAGCAGCAGGTTGGGTGGCTCCGCAGAGAAAGCGGAGAGGAACGGGTAGAGAATGCAGGTGAGCAGGCGCGTCAAAGGCATGGGCATTGAGTCCAGTGGATCACGCCCACTCTACAAGCAAGAACTCCGGCGCGGGGCCTTTCCAGCGCGGGACTTCGTTGGCGGGGAGGCCATGGCTAGCGCAGAGACCGAGTTGATCGATCTCGGACCAGCTTGTTGGGGAGCCTTCGGTGGAGGTGAAGTCGGTGAGGGCGAGTGTGAGGGTTTGCGGGACGTCAGAGCCTTGGATCTCACGGGTGCAGACGAAGGTGCGGCGCGGGCCGCGGTAGCTGCGCCATTCGTTTTGGTTGAGGACGATGCTGAGGCGATTGGTTTGAGTGAGTTTGAGCGTGATGTGCAGCGTGGAGCCTTCAGGACCACGCCAGAGGGGATCAGTGATTTTGCGCGTCCAGAGTTGCTGATGCGTGGCGTTGCCGGCGTTGAGAACATACCAGTCGCGGGTGCCGTGCGCGAATTCGTCGATGATCGTGGACGGTTTCGCGGTGAGCTTGGGGTTCGCTTGCTTGACCTCGTCGGCGCTGTGCGAGTGGAAAAGGCTGCTGAGGCAGAGTTCGGTCACCGGTGTGCCGTAGCCGGGGATCTGCGCGAGCGATTCGGGCTTGGGCAGCGTGTGGTAAACGTTCGCGAAGGCGAAGAGCGGCAGGTCGTGCGTGTGGATCGGCAGTTGGGCGATGTAGCCTTCGGATTCTTGATGAACCTCGGCGCTGCGCCAGAAGCGGGCGCGGGGATCGGGATCGGTGCTGTAGTAGATCTCGACGCGGGCGACGGGCAGCGATTTGGGATCGGGTGTCACTCGCAGTTCAGGGATGGGTGAAAGCTTGAGAACGCTCTGCGGCGTCTCCGGCAAGGCGGGGCCGCCTTTGAGATGCTGATCAAACCACAGCGGCATGGTGACGGCGACCTCGGGGGTGAGGCGGTGGTTCATGTGCGGCACCCAACTGTAGCGCGTGGGCTGGTTGGGAATGAGTGCGTTCGTGCGATAGACGTCGTCCATCCAGCCGTGGAAGTCGTTCGTGGCGCTGCGATGCAACACCGGGCACTGGATGAGCGGCGCGTAGCTTTCAAAGCTGAGCGTGCGTTTGAAGACCTCGACATCGCCTTTGATCCGGTCCTGCTGGTCCGCGCCGCCGATGAACTCGTGCGTCTGCCAGC
Source organism: Verrucomicrobiaceae bacterium (assembly GCA_044340175.1). Classification (GTDB taxonomy): domain Bacteria; phylum Verrucomicrobiota; class Verrucomicrobiia; order Verrucomicrobiales; family Verrucomicrobiaceae; genus JAGRPD01. Next base: position 1,056 of record JBIIUD010000253.1, on the reverse strand, counting down.
GCCAGCCCTGACCACCGACGCCGGGCACGGCGGCCTTCACCCGGCGATCCGTGCCTGCGACATACATCGTGAGATTGCCACCCATCGAGTAGCCATGCACGCCGAGTCGTTGGGGATCGACCTGTGGTTGCTGTTCGAGAAACGTGAGTCCGCGACGGCAGCCGAGCGTGAGCAGATACCAGTTGTTGTTCTTCGGATGCTCGTGGTCTTCGAAGACCTGCTTCGGTCCCGGCAAGAGGGAGCTGTAGCGCTCTGCATTGAGCTGCGAGGGATCGACCGCACCCCAGTCGGTGTTCGGATCGCCGGGCTCGGATTTCTCGCAGGCGTTGAACGGAGCCTTGCCCGTACCGCTGCCGCCCCAGTTCACGGAAAGCGCCGCGTAACCTCGCGCTACGAGCAGCTTCACCTCGCTCACCGAGCCGCGCTGACCACCGCCGTGGATATGCATCACCGCGGGGAGTTTTTTCTGCGCCTCCTCCGGAAAGCCATACACCGCCGCCATCCGCGCGGGTTTGCCTTTGAAGCTGCCGATGAAGTAGCGCACATACCGCAATACGATGCCATCTTCTTTCCACTCGCGAACGACTTCGGTTTCGATGGGATCACGGCGCGGATCAAAATCCGCCCACAGCTCCAGCACCGACTGCGGTACACTTTCGGCGGCCTTAAGCGCTTGTCGATCCAAGAGCGAAAGGGAAGCAAGGGCTCCGGATTGAAGCAGGGTGCGGCGGGTGGTCATGAGGTTTGTTTTTTGGTAAAAGAGGCGATTCAAGGCCGCGGACCATAGATTGGTTGGGACTCATCAAGGTAGGCGCCAGCGGCGGTGAGTTGGGAAAGATCGGGTGGTTCGTAGGCGCGGGCGGGATCGCTCGGGAAAGGCGTTTCAAGTCGCAGTTGGCGGCCGTGTTTCTCGAACTCGGTGCTCGGTATGCTGGAGAAAGTAAGGGTGCGGATTTTGCCTTCGAACGGCCGACCGATCAAGGCGTAGCTGTTGTGATCAATGATGCAGTGGTCACCGAATTTTTGTACGTCCACCGCACGGCCACGCCCAGTCGA
>JBIIUD010000251.1:0-5107 GCA_044340175.1 Verrucomicrobiaceae bacterium | reverse complement strand
GTGGCCGCCGGCGGCGACGTAGATCCAGTTGTCGAGGCCCCAGCGGAGGCCGTTGGCGCGGAGCTGCTGGTTGCCCTCGGTGAGGCCGGTGTAGAGGATTTCTTTTTGGTCGGCTTTGCCGTCGCCGTTGGTGTCGCGGAGGAAGAGGATGTCGGGGGCGGCGGTGACGATGACGCCGTCGCGCCAGGTGATGAGGCCGTTGGGGAAATTGAGGCCTTCGGCGAAGAGGGTGCTGTGGTCGTAGGTGCCATCGGCGTTGCGGTCCTCGAGGATGCGGACGCGGCCGCCGCTGGCGCCGGAGTCACCAAGGCCGAGGGGGTAGTCGGCCATTTCGACGACCCAGAGGCGGCCCTGGGCATCCCAGTCGAACGCGACGGGGTCGAGGACGAGGGGTTCGGCAGCGACGATTTGGGCTTCGTAGCCGGGAGGGAGGCGGAGGGCTTTGAGGGAATCGGCGGGGGAGAGTGGGGCGGAGTCGGGCTGAGGTTTGGGGGCGGTGCGTTCGGCGACGGTGAAGTGGGCGCGGATCTGGTCGGCGGTGAGGGCGGTGGGGTAGAGGGCGGGTTCGTCGAGTTTGCCTTCGAGGGTGAAGAGACCGTCGCAGCGACCGCCGAGGAAGACTTCGGGGGCGTTGTCGGGGAGGGTCCAGGGGACTTCGGCTTCGATCTCTTTTTGGCCGTCGAGATACACGGTCAGCTTTTCGTTTTCGCGGACGAGCACGACGTGGTGCCAGTCGCGGTAGGCGAGTCGGGTTTTGCCGGGGATGACCTGGCCGACGTTGTTGCCGGTGTAGAAGAAGAGGTGGCCTGGGGGGACGTCGGAGTGGGTGCCGCCGATGCCGAGGTGCTCGCCGAGGGCGCGTTTGTCGCCATCAACGCCGCGCGAGAACAGGTAGGCGGTGATGGGGCGGGCGTCGGTGGGGAGGCCGTTCCAGAACCAGAGTTCGGCGGTGTAGGTTCGGGAGAGTTTTGGGAGCGTGGCACGGAGGCGGCCGCCGGCGAGGTGGGCGGCGCGGTTGATGTCGCCTGAGGTGAAGGGATTGGCTTTTTCGGGTTCGGCGGAGATGGCGCCGCCGGAGCGCTGGACACCGGGGAGGCCGAGGGCGACGCCGTTTTCCCAGGTGGCGGTGGTTTGGCCGGTGGCTTCGCGGGGCTGGGGGCCGGTGAGGTCGTTGAGGGGCCAGTAGGCGAGGGGTTGGTCCTGGAGGATGGCGCGGCGGTAGGGCGAGTCGCCGTCGGAGAGGGGGCGTCGGGGTTTGGCGCTGACTTTTTCGAGCAGGGCGAGGGTGGCTTCAACGATTTGGGGTTCGGCGGATTCTTCGAGGCCGGCGGTGCGGGCGGGCCAGGTGGTGTAGCCGCCGAGGCGGTGCTGTTCGGGGGGCGGGATGTAGCCTTCGGCGCCATTGGCGAGTTCGATGTTGAGGGTGGCTGGGAGGGGGCTCTGGAGTTTGAGTTTCAGGCCTGTGATGCCGTAGACTTCGTTGGGCAGAGCGGTGATGGCGAGGTCGCCGAGGCGGAGGGCCTGGAGGATGAGTTCGGTTTGGGGGTTGGCGTGGATCCACTCGGCCTGCTCGGCATAGACTTCCTCTTTGGTTTTGGGTACGGCGCCGTTGCGGTTGGCGTTGATGGGGGCGGCCCAGGCGAGGCGCTCGTCGGAGGGGAGGCGGCGGGAGAGGGTCAGTTTCGTTTGCGCCATGGCGAGGGGGAGATCGGCGCGATGCTGGATGGTGCGGCGGGCTTCGAGGGCGATGGTGGCGAGGCCGGCGGCGTATTTTGGACGGGTGAGGGAGGGGTCTTTGGCGCGGCTGTAGTCCATGTAGTGGAGATCGCCACTGGTGCCCTGGGAGACGATGCCGACCGCGCCAGGGCCGAGGTCTTTTTCCACCAGGCGGGCCATTTCGCCGAAGTAGTCGGCGGAGAAACCGCCGGCGGCGCCGAAGTAATGCATGGAGTAGTTCGCGAAAAGGGCGATGGGTTTGCCGGAGTCGGCCTGGACGAGGCTCAAGAGCGAGAGCTGGGGGTCGGTGGGGCCGGAGGGGCCGGTGACGTCGGGGCTTTCGTAGCCGGGATGCATCATGGCGCGGACGCTGGGCTGGCCGAAGGGATCGGTGATCAGCTTGTCGGGGCGGCGGATCCAGCGGCGGCAGTTGGTGAAGGCGTGGGCATCCACTTGCGCCCAGCCTGCTTTGGCGGGAGCGAGCGCGGCGTGGGCGTTGACGATGGCCGCGGCGACCTGGGGGATCATTTGCGTGGTGTAGGCCTCGTCTTTGCGGGTGCCGAGGCACATGGCCATGGTTCCGGGGGCGGAGTGGGTGTGGGTGGAGGAGATGAGGATGCGGTCGGCGGGCAGCGCGATTTGTTGGGTGACGAGGGCTTTGATGGCGTCGCAGACATCGGTGGGAAGCATGCAGGAATCGACCACGCAGAGGGCGACGGTTTCGGGGCCGGAATTCAGGACGAGGGCGCGAGCGTGAAGGGGGTCGTCGACGCGGTCCGCCATCGCCTGGAGAAAGCCGCCGTTGCGGATGGCCGGGAGTTGGATCGGCGAGATGTCCACCGTGGCCGCACCCGCTTGCAGGGGTTGGGCGGCCAAATCCGAGGCTTGAAAGCCGAGGCCAACAATCAGAAGCAGTGCAAGCAGATTGGGGCTGGAAGCAAAGAGGCGAGCGAGGGAAACTGACAGGGGCAAGCGCAACATGGGAGGCAAACGTCAAATGCGGAGGCGCGCTTGCGGGTCAGGACTTGAAATCGTTCAACTTAACCTATGCGATGATGCCTTTAGCTCATAGGGCGTGCGGCTGGGCGGTTATCGTCGCAGGACATCGCGTTCCGCAATGCCGGACAGCGATAGCCCTGAACCGCTGCCGAATCGGCCGTCCCAGTGCGAGGTTCCTGGTCGGGGGTCGAGGGCAAACGCATCATAAGTGGCGGCCGCGTCTGAAGGAGGATAGCTGCAGGAGGTGCCGCAGACGAGGAGGGTAACAAGAAACCAAGTTTTCATAGGTCAAGGTCACAGTCAAAGCAGCGGCGTCAGAGGATCCAAGGACGGATGGCCTACTCAATCCATGCGGTAGGGCGAGAACGAAATCAACCCTCTCCATGCTAGCCAACGGCTGGGGAACCTGCAATGAGGCGGGAGGCGCTTCGCCAAGGGGCGTTGAGCGGCGACACGGTCTTCCAACATCTCAGCGGTCAGGCCGACACCCCCGTCTGTCATCGACTGAATTCCCTGCAAATGGCAACCGAGAAGCTGGCGAAGAGCCTGTTGGATTCGTCTCCCAGGTTGAATCGTGCTCGAATCGGGGAAGCGGAAGCGCTGGTGTTTCGCAAGACGCGGCTGCGAGGGGCGTAGGTATTCGGCTCTTTTATGCGAAACCGATTCCTCTTGGCTGCACTGCCGCTGCACCTGACCCTGTTTTTGGGTCTGGTGGGCATGGTTCGTGGAGAGGGCGTGGACAGGCCCGTTTCGTTCCGCAATGACATCATGCCGCAACTGCTCAAAGCGGGCTGCGCTGGCGGAAACTGCCATGCCAAGCCGGAGGGACAGAACAACTTTAAGCTGTCCGTTTTTGGCTACGATCCCGAGCACGATTTCCGAGAGATCGTGATGGATGGGCGGGCGCGGCGAGTGTTTTTGGCGGCGCCGGAAGAAAGTCTGCTGCTGAAAAAAGCCACCGGAGCGGTGCCGCACGAAGGTGGGGCGCGGATCAAACCGGGGAGCGAGGCGCATGAGTTGCTGCTGAGCTGGATCCGCCAAGGTGTGCCGTTTGAAGTGCCGGGTGAAGCCAAACTGGAATCCGTGGCCCTCTCCCCCCGCGAGGGCTCGTATGCGAAGTCGGCCAAACAGACACTGCAGGTCGTGGCCAAGTTTTCCGATGGCAGCACGAAGGATGTGACGGCGCTCACGGAGTTCCTCTCCCAGGACAAGGAAATGGCGGAGGTGGATGAGCATGGGCTGGTCGCCGTGGGAACACAAAGTGGCGAAGGTGTCGTGGTCGCCCGCTACATGGGACTGGTCGATATCGCGCGCATCATGGTGCCATCAGAGACAAAGCTTCCCGATGCCGCTTATGCACAGCTGCCGGAGCACAATGAGATCGACAAATGGGTACATGAACGGCATCGCAAGCTCGGCCTGCTGCCCAGTGGCACCTGCACGGATGAGGAGTTCCTGCGCCGTTCCTCGCTGGATTTGATCGGGATGTTGCCACCCGTGGAAATGAGTCGCGCGTTCCTTGCGGATGGGCGTGCCGACAAGCGTGAGCGGTTGGTGAACGACCTCCTCAAACACCCCAACTACGCAGATCATTGGGCCGTGAAATGGGGTGATTTGATTCGCCCAAATCCCTCGCGCGTCGGGGTGAAGCCGGTCTATTTGCTGGACGACTGGCTGCGCAATGCTTTCCGCCAAAACCTGCCCTATGACCAACTGGTGCGCGAGCTCTTGACGGCAGAAGGCAGCACGCATGAGCATGGACCGGTGGCGGTGTTCCGGGACAAACGTGATCCGGCGGACATGGGTGCCTTTGTCAGCCAAATCTTCCTGGGCGTGCGGATGGATTGCGCGAAGTGTCACCATCACCCCAGTGAGAAGTGGGGCCAAGAGGACTACTATTCGCTGGCGGCGTTCTTTGCCCAGATGAAGCAGAAGGGGCAAGGTATTTCCGCACCGATCTCTGGCGAGGTGGAGCACTGGTGGGCTGGCAACAGCGGCAAAGTGGTGCATCCCGTGACGGATGCGGTCATGACCCCCAAACCACCGGATGGCCCTGAGATGCCCTATGTGGAAGGCCAAGACCCGCGCGCGCGACTGCTCGACTGGATGGCGGCTTCTAACAACCCGTTCTTTGCCAAAGCCATCGTCAATCGCATCTGGGCGGACTTCATAGGCCGTGGGATCGTGGATCCGGTGGATGACTTCCGCGCTTCGAATCCGCCGAGCAATCCCGAGCTGCTCGACTGGCTGGCGCAGGATTTTGCCGCGAATGGCTACGACTTGAAGCACCTCATGAAGACCCTGGTGCTGTCCCACACCTACCAGCTCAGTGCGGAGCCCAACGCACAGAACATCACGGACACCAAAAATTTCTCGCGCTTCCAGAAGCGTC
>JBIIUD010000250.1:0-5108 GCA_044340175.1 Verrucomicrobiaceae bacterium | reverse complement strand
AGCCTTGCTAGCTACATCAAATCGCACCCCAAAAACCTAGTCGCCCTCCGTCGCCAACTTGACCTTCATCTGCAGTCCAAGGATTTTGAAGCCGCCCTCAAGATCGCTGACCGACTCATCACCTTACTGCCCGACGATTACTCCGACAGCTCCGCCCACTGGGCCAAAGCCCGCCTCTTTCGGGAGCAAAAACGCACCGCCGATGAAGCCGCCCTGCTGCGCACCCTGGCCGCACGCCATTCCAGCGCCTTGAACGCCTTCCTCAGGCTCATCGAATTGGAAACTGAAACCCAATCCTGGAGCGAAGTCACCACCCACGCGCAACGCGCCCTTGCCCTCAATCCCTTCCTGCGCACCCCCAATGAAGCCCTCGCACGTGCGGCGACTGAATCTGGCCAGAACGAACTCGCCATCTCATCCAACCGCCGCCTCCTCGAACTGGCCCCTCCCAATCCTTCAAAGATCCATTACCAACTCGCCAGCCTCCTACGCACCCAAGATCCCAGCGCCGCCAAACGCCATCTGCTCGACGCCCTGGCTCAATCGCCCAGATACCGCGCTGCCCATGAACTCCTCCTGGACCTCCAGGCCCCGTGAATCATTTCAATTCCTGAGTCTCTTCCAGATACTCTGGACGCATCCCTGGCAGCGTCGCCGCTTTGTCGGCATAACGATCAAAGCGATTCGACAGGATCAGCAAGGTCGGAGCCCACAGCCCCACGAAAATACCAAACCGCTCGGCATGGGCGATTTCCTCCACAGTCTCCCCCCGCATCAACCACCAAATGGCGATGGAAAGGAAAATCGATAGCATCCCAAACTGGAAGCAAATCATACTCAAAGTCCGGCAGGTTCGTTCATTCATGGTGCTCTCAGGCTACCTCAAAGCGCCCCCTGCACCCAAGGCCCAATTTCGCCCCAATCTTGTGCAGATCTGCACTCATACTGCCGAAACACCCTGACCAACCAGCGCTTTCCTCCCAAAAGCTCCCTTTCTTTCAACAAAACACTGCTTCAAGACTCCCTCTCTTCATCAAATTCTGCTGGATTTAGACGCAAACGAGCATCATGCTCGCCGCTCGCTTAGAATCTGAAACCAACCAACCTCATCTTCAGCCCCCCATGTCTGACTCCTCTCGCTCCTCCTCGAACCACTGGGACCTCGCCTTGGCCAATCTCCTCCTGCGCCTCTGGATCGGCCTCCGCCTCGTTTTCGCGGGCATCGATAAATTCCGTTACGGCTCCGGTGCCGACGCCACCTTCAACATGGAGAACTACGAGAAGAAAATGGCCGCCATCGCCAAACTCACTTACAACAACGGTTTCCTCCCTGAGAACCTCTGCAATCTCTATGCCAAGCCCCTCGGCTACCTCCTGCTCGTCGCTGGCGTCTGGGCAGTGCTTGGTCTGTTCAGCCGTCTCGGCCTTTTCTTCGCAGGCCTCGTCTTCCTCTCCCTCGGCGTTGGCCTTGCCACCCTGCCTGATGATACTGAAGTGCTCCTCATCGTCGCCGCTGCGCTCGCCACCAACCAGCACAGCAAGTTCTCCCTCGACGGCCTCCTCTTCGGCAAGAAAAAGAACGCCCTGCCACCCGTGGATGCGCAAGGCTAATTTGAGGTCCGGGCCTTACCCGCCCGGCGTAATCGGTTACTGAACTTTAACCTTCATTTTGCTCATGACTCCGACTTCACCCGTCACTGGCACCGCCCCCACAGGCGGCCTGTCCCGCTTCATGGATCGCCGCTCCTTCATCCGCACCAGTGTTCACACTGGCGCGGCCGCCGGACTGTTCCTTTCCACCAGCAAAAACGCCATTGCTCAAGCCACCGATTCCGGTCGCAAACTCAAGTGCGCCCTCGTCGGCTGTGGTGCCCAAGGCAACGCCATCCGCATCGCTTCCAAGGACGTCCCCGGCGTCCAGTGGGTCGCCGTCGCTGACATCTGGGAGTTCAACCGCCGCCCCACCGCGCGCCGGATGCAATACGAAAACAAGCATCAAGTCGAGGGTGCCGTTGCTGAGTACTCCACCATCGAGGAGATGCTCGAAAAGCAAAAAGACATTGAAGCCGTCTTCATTGCGACGCCCGACTTCCTGCACGCTCCCTTCTCCCGCATCGCTCTTGAAGCGGGCAAAGCCGTGTACTGCGAAAAGATGATGTCCAACACCATCGAAGGCGCCAAGGACATGGTCAAAGCCTGGCAGGAAACCGGCAACATCTTTCAAATCGGCCACCAACGCCACTCCAACCCCCGCTACCATAACTTCCGGGATAACATCGTCAAAAAAGCCGACATGTTGGGTCGCATTACCCATGCTTACGGCCAGTGGAACCGTGGGGTCTCCGCCTCTCAGCCACTGGGCGTGCCCAAAAATCAAAGCATCCCCCAAGAACTCCTTTCCAAGTATGGCTTCGACAGCATGGAAGAGTTCATGAACTGGCGCTGGTATGCCAAATACGGCGGTGGACCCATCTCCGACCTCGGTGCCCACCAGATCGACATGTTCAACTGGACCTTCGAGTCCACCCCCGTCTCTCTTTACGCCACCGGCGGTATCGACTACTACGACGGCACCAACGGGAAAGCCAAATTCGAACTCCCTGACAACGTCATGTGCCTCTATGAGTACAAACTCAAAGAGGGAATCACCCGCGCGTATTATCAGGTCCTCACCACCACCGGTTCCCAAGGCTTCTATGAAAAATACATGGGCGTGAATGGCAGCGTTGTTATCTCGGAAAGCCCCGCGTACAACGATGCCTATGCCGAACCCGGCGCCGACTGGACCAAGTGGTCCGAAGGCGAGGCCCCCTTTGTCATCAAATCCACGGACGCCATCAAAAACAAGTTCTGGGAGCAAAACCGCGACTGGGAAAAACCCAAGCCCCCCTCCTTTACCTTGGCAAGCAAGGCCGATGCCCGTGAATCCAAAGGCCTTTCCCCATGGAAACTCGCCGTCACCCTCGACCGCCCTGCTCACGCTCCTCACGTGCAAAACTTCGTTGAGGCCGCCACCATGAAAAAGCATGAGCACCTGACCTGCAACGTCGTCGAAGCCTACAAAGGCTGCGTGACCGTACTGAAAGCTTACGAGTCCATCAAGACCGGCCAAAAATACATCTTCACTCCTGAAGACTTCGCCGTTTGATTCACCTGAACCATCCCTCCCGTTAAAATACCCATGAAGAACACCATTAAACCCCTCCTCCTCGGCGGTAGCTTTGCGATCGCCCTTTCGTTGACCTCCTGCGGCAAGAGCGGCTCCACCGCTCCCGCAGCAACCGCCAAGGCTGATGCGCCCGCCGCTGCCGCCGCTGTGCCCGCAGGCGACATGGAAGAAATCGTCCCCGAGTTCCCCAAGCCGATGTTCATCGGCACCCCAGTGCCAGCCGAACTTCCTAACCTTGAAAAGCCAGATCCTGACAAGGTCGTCAAAGTTCTCAAAGTCCCCAAAGGCACCACCCTGCTCTCCAAAGGCAAGGCCGTCACTTCCTCGGATCCCGCCCCGATCATTGGCGAACTGGGACTCGTCACCGATGGCGATCCTGATGGCGCAGACGGTTCCTTCGTCGAACTCGCTCCTGGCACCCAGTGGGTTCAGATCGACCTCGAAAAACCCGCTGCTATTCACAAGATCCTCATGTGGCACTACCACAAGCAGGCTCAAGCCTACGTGGACGTCGTCGTTCAGATCTCTGATGACGCGGAGTTCAAGACCGGTGTCACCACCGTGTTTAACTCCGACCACGACAACACCCTTAGCCTTGGCGAAGGCAAAGACCCCGCTTACATCGAAACCAACCACGGTCGCGTTGTCGAAGGTAAGGGCACCAAAGGCCGTTATGTCCGCCTTTACAGCAATGGCAACACCTCCAACGAGATGAACCACTACTGCGAAGTCTCCGTCTACGGCATCGCCAACTAAAGGACCTTCCCCCAATTCAAACGCCGTCCGCGCCTCTAAGCCGGACGGCGTTTTTTGTGCCCATTTGCCAGACCCTTTCCATAATAAAGGTGCATCTCCCACACCCCGCACTATCGGTGCCCCATGCCCCTACCCTATGAGGAACTCGACTTCCGCGCCACCCCCATGGGCGATCTCATCCTGCGCCGCCGCCGGATCCCCGTATTGAATGAACTCGAAGTTCTAGAGGTGAAACTCGGGGACGGCTTCCTGATGTCCAGCCTCTTCCATGAGGTCGAGGAAGCCCTTGCCAATGAAGGCCTGGCGGCCGTCACCGCACCTCCGGGCGAGCCCCTGCAAGTCGTCGTCGGAGGCCTCGGTCTGGGTTACACCGCTGCCGCCGCGCTGAAAGACTCCCGTGTCGGTCAACTCCTCGTCATCGACATCATGCCCGCCGTTATCGAGTGGCATCAAACCGGACTCGTCCCGCTCGGCCCTGAGCTCACCTCAGATCACCGCTGCCGCTTGATCGAGGCCGACTTCTTCGCCCTCGCTGCCGACCCCGCCCAAGGCTTTGACCCGCTCCAACCCGGCCGCCGCTTCCACGCCATCCTGCTCGATATCGACCATTCTCCCGACAACCTCCTGCATGAGCGCCACGCCCCTTTTTACAGTGTCGCTGGCTTACGAAAACTCGCCGCCCATCTCCTTCCCGGCGGCGTCTTCGCCCTTTGGTCAGACGATCCCCCCGAGCCCACCTTTTTGCAGCATCTTGCGGAAGTCTTTGATCAGCCCGAATCCCACATCGTCAAATTCCACAACCCCATCCTTGAACGCGACTCCGAAAGCACCGTTTACGTCGCCCGCCACCGCACGCCAATCGGCGCCTTGTAGCCGGCCGCAGTGGGGCCTGAGCCAATGAATCGCCAAAATCAGCCCCCACCACGCGCCCTACAAATCAAAGATCTTCCCCGGATTCAACAACCCCTCTGGATCCAGCGCCCGCTTGATGCTGCGCATCAACTCGTAGCTGCCCTCCCCCAATTGACGCTTCACAAAGGCCTTGTTCGCCAAGCCCACTCCGTGCTCCCCCGTCACCGTGCCTCCGAGTCGGATCGTTTCATTGACGATCTCCTCCAAGGCCGCCTCCACCCGGTGCATTTCTTCGTGGTCGCGCTCATCGGTTAAAAAAGTCGGGTGCAAA
>JBIIUD010000249.1:0-5114 GCA_044340175.1 Verrucomicrobiaceae bacterium | reverse complement strand
GAAGACTTACGTCTTCCTCTACGAGATGGGGTTGAGGTGTAGCGGAAAACGTGAGTTTTCCTGGCTCCGAAGGCCAAGGGACTCTGCTTGCGCTCTTCAGGCGCGATTCGCTGCGCGGGGAAGACTGACGTCTTCCTCTACGAGATGGGGTTGAGGTGTAGTGGAAAACGTGAGTTTTCCTGGCTTCGAAGGCCGAGGGACTCTGCTGGCGCTCTTCAGACTCGACGCGCTGCGTGGTGCAGGAGGGCAAGCTGGAAGCTGGCCCTACTTTGCGCTAGGCTTTGCGTTTGGCGAGGATTTCGATGGCGGCGAGGGTGGCGGCGGTGCGGCTTTCGACACCCATTTTTTGAAAGCAGACGCCGAGGTGCTGCTTGGCGGTTTTTTCACTCATTGCCAGGATGGCGGCGACGTCGCCATTGCTTTTGCCCTGGGCAACCCAGAGCAGGACCTCGGCCTCGCGCGGGGTGAGGCTGAAGGCGGCTTGCAGAGGCTCATGGTTGCTGAAGTCGGGGTCGAAGGAGGCGTTGGTGGCTTCATCAAGGCGGTCGCGGATGGCGCCGGCTTTGGCGAGGCGGGTCTGGACGGCAGCGAGGAGGTCGTCCCGCACGACGGGCTTGGTGAGGTAGTCGTCCGCGCCGAAGTTCATGCCGGTGCGGATGTCCGAACGGTCGCTCTTGGCGGTGAGGAAAACGAAGGGGGTGGTGGCAAAGGCGGCATCGCCCCGCAGGGCCTGGACGACGCCGTAGCCATCGACCTCCGGCATCATGACATCACAGAGAATGAGGTCTGGCTTTTCATGGCGTGCGACGTCGATGCCGATGCGGCCATTCTCTGCGGTGCAGGTGTCGTAGCCTTCAAGCTGGAGCATGAGCGCAACGTTGCGGCGCATGGGTGCCTGGTCTTCGATGATGAGGATCTTGTGCTTGGGCATGCTTGCATTGTGCCAGGGGTTGATGAAACGCGCTATCCGACAAAAGTCTGATACTCGATTTCGGCGGCAGGACGTAGTTTGTCTGCATGACCCCAGCTCAAGTCCACCTGATCCGCAAGTCTTTCGCGGAACTGTCCCGCCATGATCATGTGGCGGCATTGGTTTTTTACAGGCGGCTGTTTGAGATCGATCCTGGATTGCGGCCCCTGTTCACTAACGACATTGAGGAGCAGTCGCGCAAGCTGCTGGACATGCTGGCGGTCCTGATTGCCATGCTGGAGCGGCCGGTGGGCTTGGAGTTGGAACTCAAGGCCATGGGCCTGCGCCACGTGGAATACGGGGTGAAGGAGGAGCACTACGCCACGGTTGGCGGGGCGCTATTGGACATGCTGGCGGAGGTGCTGGGGGCAAAGTTCACGCCGGAGGTGCGGGAGGCATGGACGCTGCTTTATGGGGCGGTCGAAAGCCTCATGAAGGAAGGCGCCGCTCAGGCCGACTCGATGGAACTGGTCTGATGCGGAGCAAAGAGTGGGAGGCGGACGGTGAAGGTGGTGCCTGCTCCAGGTGAGGACTCCAGATGAATGCTGCCGCCGTGCAGATCCACGCAACGTTTCACAATGACGAGACCCAAGCCCGTGCCTGGGGTGTCGCCGACGTTTGAGCAGCGAAAAAAGGCCTCATAGATTTGAGGCAAGTCCTCGGGAGGAATGCCGATGCCTTGATCCCGAACTTCGAAAACCGCATCCGCTCCGTTGCGTCTGACATGAAAGTGGATGGGGCTGCCGTTGGGAGAGTATTTGACGGCATTGGAGATCAGGTTGCCAAGGAGCGGGCGCAGCAGGGCCGCGTCGGCGTGGGCCATCGGCAAATCTGACTGCGATTGACAAAAGACTGGGCAGCGGCGGTGGCTGGCGGACAGGATCTCCTCGGTCAATGTTGTGGCAAGCCCTTCGATGTCCACAGGGGTGGGCCGGAAGCCGAGCTTGCCCGATTCAACCCGATCAAGCACCAAGACCTGCTCCATGAGGCTAGCCATGAGCTGGGTAGCGCTGTGAATGTCATCTTGCAGCTCTGATTTTTGCTTCGGTTGCAGCTTGTCGTCGTAATGTCGCATGAGTTCGATAGCGGACATGATGATGCCCAGGGGCGTGCGGAACTCGTGGGAGACCAGGGTGATGAAGCGGCTTTTGAGTTCGCCCAGTTCGCGTTCCTGATCTAGGGAACGCATGAGTTCGGATTCGGCCTGCTTTTTGCCGGAGCGGTGCAGGGTGGTGATCCAAGCGCCGAGGGGCAGGAGGACGGCGGCGATGATGCTGCTCCAAATCCAAATCGGGTGATGGGGGGCAGAGCTGAGGGCCAGAAGAGCGGCGACTGTGGAGAGCGGAGCGTGGGCCACATCCGTCACGTTCTGGGAGCAGGTCACCCATAGCAATGGCAGCAGGCACCCGCAGCCCACAAGAAGCGCCGGAACAAAGCGGGTGGCTGATGCGGCCAGAGACAGAGAGGACATGACGGCCTGAAGCTATTCCAGGCTGAATCGATCCGCCAGAATCCAAGCGCAGACGAGCATCCGACTTTGGGCGGATAAGGGGACTCACTCAAAAAGAGGCGCCAGTTGTTCGATAAGGATGCGATTGATCAGCGGACACTGACGGAGGGCGATGATGTGGTCGCCCTTCGGCAGCGGGCAGTGAATGCGGGCGGCTTGGCGGGCGAAAGGAAAAACGGGGTCCCAAGTGCCGTGAATTTGAAAGAGGTCGGGGTGATGATCGAGTCCGTTCCAGGCACGGGCTTGAAGGCTGGCCCAAGTGATGAAATGGGGGTCGGAGTCGCGAAACATCTGCAGCATGTGGGCGCGGATGGGGCCAAACAGGGACGTGGGGCGGGCGAGTCGTTGGAGGTGTTTGAAGGGCAGGTAGCGGGCTGTGGGCGAGAGTGTGCGAAGGAGCGGGTGGATGTGGTGACTCTGGGTGCCGCTGGAGATGAGGATCAGTTTGCGGATGGGCAGGTGCTTGGAGATTTCGGCGGCGATCATGCCGCCGAGTGACATACCGGCCAAGGCATCGCCTGGGGCGATTTGATGGTGGCGGGCGAAGGTTTGGGCGTAGCTTTCAAAAGAGGCCTCCAGGGAATCTGGGGGGATGAAACCGAGTCGGCGCACGGGGAAGGGAAAGTGATAGTCCCGAAAGAGGTCTTCGGTTCCGCCGATGCCGGGGAGGAGGTGAACGGTCATGCGCGTAGGATACGCGAGTGGTGTTACCAGTAGCCGAATTGGGCTGACTTCAGGATGTAAATGCCGAGCAGCAGATTTCCGATGGCGTGCATGAGGATGCAAGCGCGGAGGGAGCGGGTGCGAATGGCGAGGGCGTAAACCAGGCTGCCCCAGATGAAGGCGGCGGCCCAGTCCTCAGGGTGATGGATGAAGGTGACGGCGAGGGTGGTGATCCAGAAAGCTTTCCAGCGATGGGTGCCAAAGGGCACACGGGTGAAAGGGCGGTCTCCAGCGACGGCATAACGCATCAACCAGCCGCGCCAGCACAGTTCTTCGACCAAGGGCACAACAAGCGTGCTGCGCGCAAAGCGGGCGATGAGGGAAAGCTTTTGGCCGATGGGATGGTCGGCAAGGAGAGTGGGATCAAAGCCCTCTGAGCGGTCCACCATGCCTAACCACTGCCACCAAGTCGGGGGCGCAGGGTTGGCGAAGGTGCCTTGATGGAACAACCACCCAGGAAGGATCCAGAAGGCGATGCCGATGATGGCACCGATGGCTGCGAGCACGAGATGGCTCTGCTTGCACTCACCCCATTGATAGTGCTGCCGCCACCAGATGAGCAAGCCGCCGCAAAGCAGTGTTTGCACCGGATACCACCAATGCTCTGGCTGCTGAACATACCAGGGCAGGGCAGAGTTTTCGACACGGAACCAGCCCGGCACCATGGACAGCAGCATGAACGCGACCAAGGGGCCGACGTGAGCGGCGGTGGGGTTGTTGCGGAGGGTTTGCAGAGACATGGTCAGTCGGGGGCCGAATCCATGGGGGAGGCAAGTCTCAGGCCTGCTTTCTCCAGTTCAATGAAATCCCTCAACTGAGAAAAGTAGGATGAGATTTCCGCCATTTCAGGGGGGGCATCGAGAAGGTGTGCGTAACCGGGATCATGAGCTGGTAAATGGCCACTGGCCATGCGGTTCAGGCTGATTTCCCAATGACCTGGAATGCCCGCTTTGATGAATGCATCAAGGTAGTCCTGATGAGTGAAACCGTGACGCGTCATCAGCAAATAAAGGTCTAACCAATCACGAGACCTGGAACGGCTCGCTGTAAGGATTGCCTTTGAAGCAAATAAAACTGAGAGTGGGGCGACGGGTGAGGTATCTGAGTTCCGAGGCGGGCCGATGATCTGAGCAAGTGGTTGGTCGGCGGTGAAGAAAGTTAACTTCACTCTGTCATTCACGATGTAGTCTTGCTGGTAATGGTGAAGTTCCATTCCAGCGATCAAGAATTCGTCTGCGGCCAAGGGATCGTCGTTTTCTTTCCAACGGAATCCCGCGGTCTCGGCGGATGTTCGCAAAGCCTGAATTTGGGCCAGGGGAAGTTTTTGCAGTGAGGTGGTAAAATCGAGGTCTTCGCTAACGCGATGCTGAAGATGAAGTGCAAGAGCTGTTCCGCCAACGAGCGTCAGTCCTGTCAAGGTTGGCTGGTGCTCAAGCCAATGCCACAAGCGTGCGGTTTCAGCGGGTAGAGAACTGGAGTCCACAGCGGATGTTATTGATGATGCGGTTGACGGCAGGCGCAGCGCGGCGGGCTTCAACACTGTCATCAGCGACGAGGATGGCCCACTCCGACTCGAGGCGCTCAATGCCAAAAACTTCGACACAATCAAGGAGCGTTTCGAAGCGCGGTTGAATCAATGCAGCACGCAAGCGGATGCTGTCATCAGCACGCGGATTTGACCAGACGAGTCCACGGTGCTTGGTCCACAGTTCGTCACGGTTCATGAGGGTGTTGAAAAATCAGGCGTTGGCGAGGGCGGTAGCTTTGGGCTGCGAGCGAGCGCGGACTTCCGCGACGAACGCTTCCATCAGATCCATGGCTTGGGCGATGAGATCTGGGGCGGTGGCGTAGCAGCAGCGGACAAAACCTTCGCCCGCCGCACCAAAGGCGGTGCCGGGCACGACAGCGACG
>JBIIUD010000248.1:0-5115 GCA_044340175.1 Verrucomicrobiaceae bacterium | reverse complement strand
TTTCGAGGCCTGTTTACAGCTCATGAAAACGGGTCAGCTCGACTTGTCCCCGCTGACGACCCGCCGGGCGTCCTTTAGCGATGCCCTGCAAGTCTATGCGGATCTCACGCAGTCAGGCAATACGGACATCGGTGTGGTTTTGGAGTATGGATCAGCAACGACAGTCAAGAGTGAGGTGCGAGCTCCGGGTCGTGAGATAGGACGCCTGCCTGAGGTGAGTATTTCGAAACCCGTGCAATGTGTGCATGTTTTGGGGGCGGGCAATTTTGCGCGGACCATGCTGTTACCGCATCTCAAGGACCGGGTGGCTTTGGGCACGGTGGTGAATGGTACGGGGCTGAGTGCTGGGCATGTGATGAGTAAATTTGGCTTTGCAAAAGCGGGCACCGATCCTGAAGCCGTCTTTGGTGACTCGGGGACGGCTATCGTCATCGCCACACGGCATCATCTACACGCGCCTTATGTGATGCGTGGTCTTCAAGCTGACCAGCATGTGTTTGTGGAGAAGCCACTCTGTTTGACCGAGGCTGAGTTGGAGGCAATCGATCAAGTGATGGCGGTGACGCACGGCAGTGTGATGGTGGGGTTCAACCGTCGTTTTGCGCCAGCGACCCTGGTTGCGCGAAAACTTCTTGCCAGCACAGCCGGCCCCTGTTCGATCACTTATCAAGTGTTTGCGGGTCCTTTGCCGAAGGATCATTGGTATGCCAATCCGGAAGAAAGTGGCGGGCGAATCATTGGGGAGGCGTGCCACTTTTTTGATTTCTTTTGTCATCTGACAGGAAGCCGTGCCGTTAGTGTTTCTGCGCAGCCTGTGGGCGCGGGGGGGAGCCATGACACGCTTAGTGCGCAGGTAGGTTTTGCCAATGGTTCGACGGCGCAACTTCTTTATACGGCGGCTGGGGATCATGCGTTTCCCAAAGAGACTTGGCGGGTTTATGCGGGAGGTGTTGTCATCGAATGTGAGAACTTCCAAAAGCTGACCACGTGCCAGCGCCGGAAACGCCAGCAGCAAAGTTTTACCTCCAAGGGCCATGCGGAAGAGATGGCGCATTGGCGCGATTTTCTAGCGGGGAAGGCAGCGCATCCGTTGCCTTATGCTGAAGCGCGTGAAAGCATGAGCCTGACCTTTGCCGCGTTGCGGGCCGCACGCGAAAACACCACGATCCACATCAGGACGCACCAGCCATGATTCGCGCGCAGACTGTCAGTTGGTATTGGCACCGCCTCCGTGCCATGGATCGCAGTGAGATTGCAGGCCGGATTGCCGAGAAAACTCGGGCTATCGGGGAACGGAAATCGCGTGCCCAACTCAACGATTTTCGTCTTGGGCCAGTAAATCCAGAGTGGAAGCGGCGGTTACCTGATCCAGGGACAGCGTCGGCGAGTTTGCGTGATTCGCTGGCCGACAAAGCGGCGGCGGTTCGGGAAGGACGCTGGAAGCTGTATGGGTGGAAGGCCGTGTCGATGACCGACCCTCCCAGGTGGGACTGGGATGCGATGCATGACCGTTGTGCGCCGCTTGAGACATCAGTGGCGGCATTGGATCATCGGCGATTAAGCTCTGGAGCTGATCCGCGCTCGATCTGGGAGATCAATCGCTGGTCCGAGATCGTCGTGCTGGCGCAGAATGCTTGGTTGAATGGCAATGGGCAAGACGCTCACACAGCGCAGCGATGGCTGAGGCACTGGATGGAGAAGAATCGACCTGGGCATGGGATCAATTGGACCAGTGCTTTGGAAGTAGGTTTGCGGTTAATCAATTTCACTTGGATCGATGAGCTGCTTCGATGCTATCCGGACGAAGAGATCCGCCGCGAGCAGGAACGCTTGGCGGCGCAGATCGTGCCGGAGCATGTCTGGTGGGTTTGGCGGCATCGTTCCTTTGGTTCCTCTGCTAACAATCACCTTCTGGGGGAATTGGCTGGGTTGGTGCTGGCGACACGTCGGTGGCCAAGTCTCATCCACATCTCGTGCTGTGCTGAAAAGGTTTGGCAGCAAATGCAGGAGCAAGTCACTGCGCAATTTGCGGCTGACGGAGGCAATTTGGAGCAGGCACTGCATTACCATTTGTTTGCTTGGGAGATGGGCTGGCAGACACGTCGAGCGATGGGTGATGCAAAGAGGGAGTTTCTTGACGTGATGACGCGAGCGGCCTCTTATTTCGCGGCGATGGTGCATCCCGAAGAGCCTTGGGATTTTGGGGATAGTGATGATGCCGAGATCACGCCGCTGACGCGTGATCGCAGTACTGCCTTGGGAGAGTGGCAAGCGTGGTTCACCCAAAAACCCAAGGGTGAAAATCTGGCTTTTTGGCTGGGGCCTCCTCCTGCGATATCCACCCCAAGGGATGATGAATGGCACTTGTTTGCTGAAAGTGGTCAGGCGATCAAGCGAACGGGTCCATGGATGGCGCGGTTTGACGCGTCTCCATTGGGCTTTGGAAAAATGGCGGCTCATGGGCACTTGGACGCGTTGCATGTTTCTCTGTGGCATGGCGGCAAGGCTGTGTTCGTGGATCCTGGCACTGGGGCCTATTACAGTGATCCGACTTTGCGTGCGCAATTGGCGAGTTGGGAGGCTCATAATGGCCCTCTGCCAGAAGGGGGGCGGCCTGCGCCGAGAAGGATGGGGGCCTTTCTTTGGACGCAGCATCATGTTCCACCCCGGTTGCGAATCGAAGACGGTGATGCGGTGGCTTGCTTTGCTTGTGATGGGCCTTTCGTCAAACGCCAAGTGAGACTGGACGAGACGCGTTTTGAAGTGCTGGACAGCATTTGCAATGGGCAACCTCATCAGATGACTTGGACGCTTTCACCCGATTGGAAAGTGCAGCCCTTTGGAGGAGCACGATTTCGACTGACGCACACCGATGGCACTCAATTCTTGATTGAATTTGAAAGTGGTGATGCCATTGACATCGAATGTGTCACGGTGGCGGTGGCTCCTCATTTTCTGGACTCACAGAGAGCGAGTGCGTTACGGATCAAATTCACTCGTGGACTGAAAACTTGCCTGAAGCTAGTGGCCTGAATTTAATTTTTATGAACTTATCGATATTTGGACTTGGTTACGTTGGTGCAGTAACGGCGGGCTGTTTAACGGAGCGTGGGCACCGCGTTTTAGGTGTGGATGTTCAAAGCGCCAAGGTGGACGCCTTTAAAGCTGGTAAGTCGCCTATCATTGAGCCTGAGTTAGATGATTTGCTGCATAAAGCGCGAATCGGTGGCCTTCTTGATGCCACGACAAATGTTCAGCAAGCGATCGCCGAGACAGATGTGAGCATCATCTGCGTGGGCACCCCGTCGTTGGCTTCGGGAAGGTTGAACCTGGATTATGTGAGGAAGGTGACACAACAGATTCGGGATGTGTTGGCGGAGTCGGGCAAGGCGCACATCTTGATTTTTCGTAGCACCATGCTCCCGGGAAGCACTCGTCAGATCGTGAATGATTTCTTGAGTGAGCTTTTGGTGAGTGGTCGATTGAAGGTGTACTATTGCCCTGAGTTTCTGCGGGAAGGAACCGCGGTCAAAGACTTCAGGGAACCCTCGCTCGCGGTGTTTGGCACCGAGGGTGGTGCTGCTCCGGAGGATCTTGCTGCTGCGGGGTTGCTGGGGGGGGAACCTGAATTTCTGAACTGGGAAGGTGCTGAGATGATCAAGTATGCCTGCAACTATTTTCATGCCATCAAGGTTGGTTTTGCCAATGAGATCGGGCGTGTCAGCAAAGCTCTGGGCATCAACGGCGCACGCGTGATGGATGTCTTATGTCAGGACACGCGCTTGAACATTTCACGTTACTACATGCGGCCCGGCAATCCGTTCGGTGGATCTTGCCTGCCAAAAGATGTGAGCGCACTCATGTCCTTGGCGAGGATGGAAGGGGTCAGTCTGCCGCTGTTGGATAGCACGCTGGCCACGAATGGAGCGCATTTGGACTCGTTGATCAAACTGATCACCCAGCAGGACACGAGGCGGGTGGGGCTGCTGGGATTATCATTCAAGGCGGACACGGATGACCTGCGGGGGAGTCCCATGGTGGCCGTGGCGGAGACTCTGTTGGGGCGGGGTTACGAATTGCATATCTATGATCCTCAGTTGAACCTCTCCCGATTGGTGGGGGCGAACGAGGCGGAGATTCAGCGCCGGATGCCGCACTTAGCCAGCCTCTTGCGGGACTCAGCGGTTGAGGTTGTCGGTGCGACGGATCTCATCATTGTCTCTCAGGCCTGTGTGGAGCCTGCGGTCTTGGCCGCAAATCTGCGTTCAGACCACCGCATCATTGATGTCAATGGGTGGTCTGCACTGCGGGATCTGCCTTGCCACTACGAAGGTCTCTGCTGGTAAGCCAAGTCGTCATGCGTATCCTCATCATCGTTGAAAATTTGCCGGTGCCTCTGGATCGCCGCGTGTGGCAAGAGGCCTGCGCGCTGCGGGATGCGGGTCATGACGTGACCGTGATCTGTCCGCAGATGCGCGGTTACACTCAGCCTGAGGAACAGCTCGAAGGCATTCAAATTTATCGTCACTGGATCAGCAGTGAAGCCAAAGGGATCCGGGGATTTTTGGGTGAATATGCGACCGCGCTTTGGGGTGAGCTCTGCTGTGCCTTGAAGGCTTGGCGACGCGGCGGATTTGATGTGGTGCATCTTTGCAATCCTCCTGACCTGCTGTTTCTGGTGGCAATGCCATTTAAGCTGCTGGCAGGTGTCAAAGTGGTTTATGATGTGCATGACCTGTGGCCGGAGATGTTCGAGGCCAAGTTCAAGCGCAGGGGGCTTCTCTATTGGGGCGTGCGGGCCGCGGAGCGGGCGACATTGGCCTTAGCGGACGCGGTCATTGCCACGAATCAAAGTGTGCTAGCTGCCGTGCAAAAGCGCGGCAAAAAGCCGGATGGAGACGTTTTCATCGTGCGGACAGCTCCCAATGCCCTTGACACCACCGTGACGGCTGATCTGGGGCTGAAGAAAGGCCGCGCTCATTTGGTTGGCTACATTGGAGTGATGGGGGATGCTGACGGAGTGCATTATTTATTGGAAGCTGCTCATCATCTGGTGCAGGCGCGAGGCCGCACTGACATCCAGTTTTTGTTGATGGGATCTGGGCCGGAATATGA